>JADJAA010000003.1 GCA_016704485.1 Flavobacteriales bacterium
ATGCCGTGTCCGGAATGGCGCATTGGTGCATAGCAGTATTGAATGTGGATACCTTCGAACTATCCATGGATCCTAAATCCGGCCCACTGGCCAGTGGCACCATGCTCCGATTTATTTCACCACAGGAAATCTCAGGCCCGGTCTTTGTGCGATCGATGAATTGAACCCATATCCGCTACTGCGTGGTGATGGCATCGATCCGGTGGGCCGGTCGATCGAAGCTGGAGCGATCTTGCGAAATGGTATTGAGCGATGGCGTGTTCACCCTTACGGCACCTGCCGCCGCGGTTATCAGCGAGAACCGTTCAACTCAACACTCAAGTTTGCGTGGATAGCACGGTTCTGAATACCACGCTTTATTATGAAGCCATCGACCATTGTGCATCCAGAGGAGGCAGACTCTGTACATGGCAAGAGTTCTATTTGGCGTGCACGCACACGAACCCAACCCTCGGTGATGTGCTATTGAATTGGGAATGGGTGGATGATACCGCGAACCATACGCATACACTGGGGCAGGCTGGTGGGACTTCGTGCATGGGCCAGCGCTCAGTACCTACGTTGGACATTGTTCCAGGAGCGACACGTTGTTGTTATCAGATCCGCCAGTGAGTAATGCGAACCATCGGCACCATCATTCTATCAATCGCATTTTGTACACCGTGGGTATCGAACGCTCAGGTCAAAGTAGATGCGGAGATCATATTACAAGGTACAAGCAGTGCCGATAGACAAGTCACAGGCTTGGATGCATCAACTGAAGAAAATGCAGCATTACAAGCAGGAATTGAGCAAGATGGAAGTCATAGGCTTGCGCTATCTTCTGCTAACGACTGGAACGTTACGGTAAACGGGACGACAGGACCACCTACCGTCGGGATGCAATTAATAATCCGTACACCTACTATCCATTCCTGGAGCCGTTGAACTTTTGGTGAATGGACATGGTCCATTTCCACTGCGCTTTGGCCCCAACCGTGCGGTAGATGGTGAAGACTTCCAAGTATCCACTTTCCTTTCCGTGGTGTTCGATGGCATGTATTCCAAGTGATGAACGGTGCGGTGAACGAACGGCGCAGTTGTCCGATCGGTAGTGTGGCTGTATCCGATCAATTCTGTATAGCAACTGAGCTTTTCCCCGGAAGTTCTCAGACATTCTTTAATGCCATACAGGCTTGCGACTCGGTCGGCATGCGGTTGTGTTCTTGGGCTGAGTGGTACGCTGCATGTGCACCGTGAAGGATGAACTTAATATTTCCAGTATGACCACGACGTGGGAATGGACCAATGATTCCTCTAACGAAGATCGCCATGCGCGCTGGGCCGGGTATCAATCTTGTGTGGGACGTGGCAATGGCCCAGTGGCAGTGCCGGCAAAATTCCGTTGTTGTTTTTCGCGGTGAGCTCATGCGACTTCCTTCAATGCAAGATCGCTTACTATCGTGTTCCACTTCATGACCGTTTCGATCATCATCCCATGCTATAACGCAGCCGCACACATTACGCGCTGTTTGGAAAGCGTTTTCAGCCAGACCTATGCTCCACTTCAATTAGTTCTAGTTGACGACGGGAGCACCGATAGTACGGTGGACGTGATCCGTAGAACAACTGTACCCGTTGGCATAGAATTAAAACTGATCGAACAAGCGAATAGTGGAGCCGCTCAAGCACGGAACGTTGGCCTTGAAAATGCGAACGGCACGTACGTTCAATTTCTGGATGCGGATGATGAATTGCTTCCTGAAAAAAATAGCTCGCCAAGTGAAGCTTGCAAATGAACACGAACTGCCTGACCTGATCGTTGGAAGTTACAAGGTCATTTCGCCGAAGGCACATTCGTTAGGGACGAAGTTCAAGTCCTAGGACCACGTGATAAATGGATGGATGTGACCCAACATAATATGGGGATCACCTCTGCCCTCTTGTGGAAAAAAGATGCCGTGGTCAGAGCTGGCGGTTGGGACCCGAGTTTGGGTAGCAGTCAAGAATACGACCTGCTCTTCAGGATCATGAAAGGTGGTGCTACCATGGCCTATGATGATGCATTGAATACGCTTATTCATAAACGGAATGATAGTATTTCGCATACGAACCTGGCGAAGAATTGGTCGCGTTTCGTAGAACTGCGCGGCAGAATGGTGGATCATATCCGCACACTGAACGATGGTCGGGACCTTCAACCTTACTGGCAAGTGATCTTTGATAGTATCCGCATTCTCTATGCACATGATCCTGCATCAGCGATGCGCTACCACACCTCACTCCTTCCCGCTGATTTTAAGCCTTCGGTTTCTCCAGCTTCAGGCCGATCCTACATAGCCCTACATCGGATACTAGGTTTCCGTGGTGCACAGTGGATCAGAAAGATGATTACACCTTCCTAGATCACCTTACCAATAATGCGCCAATTGTCCTGTTAACTCCTGGGATCCGGAAAGGCGCCATATTGAAAATGCGGGAGACACGAAAGAGGAACCGCTTCCAGATCGGAATTGAACGCCAGATCTCCTGTGGGAAAAGCCGCTTCTCCAGTTGTACCAGTTCAGCTCTGGAAATATGTTCTTCACGACCGTGGTAGAGCAGCTGAAGTTGGATCCTATGTAACGTACCTATCAGTGCACTGCGCATGCCCAAGCGATCGGCATCCGGCATGAACCGCTCATAATAATGCAGCGTTGCATCCACGAGTTTCTCAGACCTTCTTGCAATTCCATCCGTCCTACGTTCTTCGCCTACGCGATAGTAACAATCAATTGGTCCGGGGAATTGTTCCACTCTTACGGAAGGCAACATGAGTGCTCGCGTGTGCAGTTCCACATCCTGATGGCGTGCAAAACCTTCGTCGAATCCACCTAACTGCTTAATGAACTCCTTCTTCCAAATAGGCTGCATGGTCTGCCACGGAAGATCGTGACGGAAAAAATCCCGCAACGGCTTTCTGTGTTTGGGGATCCAACGTCGTGTATCATCTCCCAGTCGATGCCTGAATACGCGCAAGGTGAACACGCCCATATCCGGATCCTTCGTGCGTTTCATTGCACTCACACGTGTGCCCAAACAATGCGGTGCCAATTGGTCGTCGGCATCCAGGAAAATAACATAGTGCCCTTTTGCTTTTGCGAGGCCGTAATTACGACACCGATTCGCTCCGGAATTCTTGTCCAATACATCCACCGTGATCCGAGGGTCATGTTCGGCAATTTCGCGCAACAGATCTACAGAACCATCCGTGGAAACATCATCCACCACCAGCAGTTCCCAATTACCATAGGTCTGTGCTTGCACGGAGGCAATGGTATCCACGATATAATTCCGCTTGTTATAACTCGGAATTATTACTGAGACCAACGGCGCCTCGCTGCGAGCGAAGGAAACAGGATCTTTCATACGCAGCAATTCAATAGAACCTCGGCCGAGGCCGGTCCATCCTTTACCCAAGACCTAGCGGAGTTTCTCGAATTTCCCGACTCCAATGCATCTTCACTGACAAGCCCGGATGGATATCCGTCATCACTGATAAGGAAAGAGAAATGGGGTGCCATGTGTCCTGCGAAAGGTAAATAGGAAGTGCCGTATCGACCTCACTCAACTTTTTGTTGAAACAACATTCCTGAACAACTCCACTGTCCGTTCGGTGACCTTCGGCCAAGTGAAATCGGCTTCTACCCTCGCCAATGATCGAGCACCAAGAACCGCTTGCTCCGTCTGCGACATTTCCATGAACTCGATCAGTGCACGATAGAGTGCATCCGGATCACCGGGTGGAAGAAGCCAGCCATTATCCTTACCGACCAATTCAGCGGTTGCTCCAACATCGCTCACGATGATGGGCATGCTCCGCGCCATGGCCTCCAATACTACTGTGGGCATTCCTTCGAAACGCGTTGGTAAAAGGAATGCATCACACTGCGTGTATAATGCGAAAAGTTCATCGTCTTCCACGCGCCCTAGAAGCTGAACATTGGATGGAAGACCTTTGCTCTTGAAATGCTCCAGCAAAGGTCCGCTGCCAGCTAGCTCAAACCGCAGTCGGCCACCATATCCTTCGGCAACGAGCCGTTCGGCAACTGACATCAGCACATCAATGCCTTTGTTGAAGGCGAACCGACCAACGAACAATACACGAAGAATTTCATTCCGTTCCTGTACCACTTGCACTGCTGGAACTTCCACGGCGTTGGGCAGCACAGCGATCTTTCCTTTAGTGCCTATTGCCAAGTTCTTCAGTATACCCGTTAGCTTACCACCTAAGGAGATCGTAACGCGACTTCTAGCAACCAAATAGCGCAGCAACATGCGAAATGGAAGTCCGATCAATTTATCCTTAATGGTCAATCCTTGGAACATTTCGAGACCATGTGGATGTACGATCAAGCGATCCTTGAAACGATCGACATCCTTCCAAACACAAAATCCTTGGGACATGATCACATCTCCTCCTACCCTATCCAGTTCTTGTGCAACTGAAGCACTGTAGCGCCACAATTCGCGCAAGTAGAATTTCTTCGGATCTATCTGTGGAAGGTGCACTTCCTTGATACCCAATTTCGCATCGAACAATGGGACCGTATGGGGGTGAAGCACGGTCAATTCCACATCTTCACGTTGCGCCAAATGCACAGCGAGCAGACTTGAGTGGCGCTGCATACCGCCCATGGCATGCGGAAAGACACCATCCGTGCAGAGCGTTATTTTTATCTTACTGGACAATTTACAGAATGCAGTAACAGGTGAGCTTCCTGAACTGGCTCCTATCCGACAGGAACTTCCTTCAACAACGTTGCAATACCTTGGTCGAGATCCTGTTGTGGTTCCCAACCCGTCTCCTTCTTCAGTTTGGATACGTTCGCCAAGAGGTGCATCCGTTCAACTTTGCGAACTCTTGTTGGGTCCACTTCGATCGTGAGGGTTTCACCGAGTTGCCGTTCGAACGCTTCAACTACTTCGCGTACGCTGTATTCGATGCCTCGTCCAATATTGAATTTCGGGTTTCCCTTTAGGCCTTTGGTCAACAATGCACGCATTGCGCGGCCCATATCCGAGGTGTGCACAAAATCGCGCTTAGGATCCAAGTTGCCCAACTTCAATGTACGTGCACCCGCCAGGACCTGTTTCTGGATCTCCGGGATCAAATGCGCGTTGGTCTCGTTCGGTCCGAATGCGTTGAAAAATCTGCCTATAATAGCGGGAATACCTGTGCGATAATGGAATTCTCCGACCAAGCGTTCTCCCGCAAGTTTGGTAGTCCCATAAATGTCCATTGGTCCGGTGATGTGTTCCTCATCAACAGCGCCATCCGCGATGGGATAGACCGCTGCCGTGCTCGCAAAGAACACTTGGGCTACGGAAGGAGTTGCGGCACAAGCGTCGAGCACATGGATGGTCCCGTTGATATTGATATCCGCAGCCTCCACTGGATGTTGGTTGCAGAAAGGGATGAAGTGGATCGCGGCCAAATGCAGGACCCAATCAGGTCGAATACGTTGGATCACATCCAAGACCTCCTTGCGATCACGGATGTCAACTTTGTGGAAGCGCTCATCCGGTACGCCAGCCAATGCCCTGCGGCCAAATGACAGATCGTCCAACACATGCACCGTGTGACCATCGGCACTCAACAAACGGCCCAGTTCAGACCCGATGAAACCGGCACCACCCGTAATAAGTATGTTCCTTTTTTCTTGCATTGCCGCGAAGGTAGGACTATGGCTCATAATAGGAGTGTTATCAAGGACAAACCAAAGTAGAGCTTGGCAGTATTAGGCTGTGTACTACTGCAATGCCTCGAGAACCCTTATGTAGGATGCATGATGGCCTTGTTTCGTGAATTGTTCACGTGCAACGCGGATCAATCGTTCTCGTTCCTTTTGATCAGGACAGTTGATATGTGGTACGCTCCCATCCACAGCTACCACAAGGCCGAGATGATGTTCCATGACCAGATCGCTAAGATCACCTAAGTAAGGAGAGATAAGTACGGGCAGACCAGCGCTGATGTATTCCGCAAATTTGGTTGGTGATGCAACTCTGTTCGTTAAGCTATCCTCTCTCAATAATATTCCGATATCGCACGCCATAAGCGATCGCCGTACCTGTTCATGACGTAACCACCTCCGTTCTACCTGCTGCGGAAATTTCTTCATGAGCGACAGGGTCTCTGGTGACTCTTCGCAGAGGAACAAGAGCTTTAAGGTCGGGTCTGCGGACAACAGTGGAACCAGTTGCTTTTCCACCAATTCCAATGACTGCCAACCGACCGTGCTACCGGCATAGACCATGATCGTATCACTCGTTGACCAACCAAGTTCAATGCGCACCTCCTCTTGATCAGGATACACTGGATCAATATTATCCGTACCCAACGTACATGGAATTACGACGTACGAACTATCAGCGAAGCCATAGCGCGCTTCCCAGTGTTTAACAAGTGCACGACTAACAGCGATACGTATGTCGCTACGATGCAAGGCGTCGGCTTCCAACGGTCGGCATTGTTCGATCAACTTTTCATCATCGACGACACGGTATTCTTCCCACTCCGCAGCATACGCTCCTCGACCATCCAAGCACACCTTCGTGATCATTTTACGTTCACGCATTTCAAGCGCCAAGTGCGTTGCAAAAATGCCGCGGCCAATGATACCCGTGGGTTTGAAGCGCCGACAGACCATGGACACCCAGCCTAGATTCATGCGCCAATAACGGGCACGTGGTACCATTGGTAGAACGATGGCATCCGGCACGCGAAGGCGTATTGCCTTCCTGGTACTCCAGAACTTCCGGATCGAGACCAATGCCACTAAACGCACTGGCTCCATCCCAAGCGTATTGAGGTGAGTGACCACATCGGTCACTTGGCTCCAGTAGACGCCGGATGGTCGGTCGTTATAGGTCAAGTAGAGTATCAAAGCACACGATCCAATACGTCGAGAACACGTTCCGTGGCATGGCCGTCCCAAAGTTCAGGGATCGTGCCTTTTTTGTACTGTCCAGTGTTGATCCGCTCCAAGGCATCGGTCAACGCTTCGGCAGTGAAAGGAAGTAGCTCATTGGTGCCTTCGGTAACGGTTATTGGTCGCTCCGTGTTCGCGCGCAAGGTCAGGCAAGGAATACGGCGGAAGGTGGTTTCTTCCTGGATACCGCCACTGTCGGTGATCACCACTTGACTATGCGCAACAAGTTTCTGAAAAGCGAAATAATCCATTGGACCTTGTAGCTGCAGACCGGGTATCTGCTCCAGTTCACCGTAGATACCGAACCGTTCCATGTTCGTGCGGGTCCTTGGATGTACCGAAAATACAACGGTTCGATCGTGAGCGGCCACCTTGATCAACTCGATCATTTTCGCAAGCTCCTTCGCATCATCGACCGTCGCGGGCCGGTGCATTGTCATTAACGCATAGCTACCGCTTTTAAGCCCGATCTGCTCCAGAATATCATTCTCCTGGATCAAAGGATCGAACTCCACCAAACTGTCGATCATGGTGTTACCCACTAAATGGATCCGTTCGGGATCGGTTCCTTCCGCAACCAGATTGGTGCGCCCACTCTCCTCCGTTACGAACAATTGATCGGCTAAACGATCGGTAACGATCCGGTTGAATTCTTCCGGCATTGCGCGATCGCGACTGCGAAGGCCACTCTCCAAATGGGCTAAGGGAACTCCGACCTTATTTGCCGTAAGCGCCGCTGCCAAAGTGCTGTCCACATCTCCGACCACCATCATCAGGTCAGGCTTTTCCTGCAGTAAAACAGGCTCTAACGCCAGCATCATACTTGCAACCCGAGCGTTCGCGGTATCCGCACGTATGCCCAACGAATGATCCGGGATCATACCCAATTGCTGGAAAAAAATGGTACTCATACGATCATCCAAATGCTGACCAGTATGCACAAGCACTACCTGCCATCCGCCATGTTCCGCAGCCACCTTTTTAAAGCGGGCCACTTTCATGAAGTTGGGTCGAGCACCTATGATGACCACTAGTTTCTTAATTGTCCTTGTTCACTTTCGGGGCCAATAGGTCCTTCTCTGCTTGCTGCGAATGTAAGCCCCAACCAGATCCGGATCATAGCAGTTCACCGATCCGCCGGTAGTTAGTTGCACAATTGAAGCCCTCCTGCCATGCGGCACGCACACCCTGCCGGAACTGTTGCGAGAAGAGATGCTCCGTGTTCATTGGCTGCAGAGCATCTACAACTTCGGATACGTTCGGCTGGCTGCTCAATAACCGACCCGTTGAACTAGTTACGATCTCGCTAACACCCCCTACATCATTTGCCAATAAGGGTATGCCGAAACTGGCAGCTTCCATCAAGGCAATAGGCAACCCTTCACTGTCGCTAAGATGAATGAAAACATCCACTGGATGTGTGGCGTACCACTCCAACACGTCGGCGTTGGATGTGTTTCCCCGCATGACCGTTCGGATGTTCCGAGGCAACCGATCAACAGCTTTCTGGATGGCCTCCCGATCAGGGCCATCTCCAAAATGGGTCCATTCCACAGGCCGATCCAATTGTGCCAGTGCTTCTACCAGCAGGTCGACACGTTTTGGTTTACGCAAGTAGGAACAACTTGCAATGCGTAATGTCGCTGCGGGTGCCCATGTTGCCATGCCATGATCCGGCGTGCCCAAGCGGGCCAATACGGCTTTGTGCGCGTGCTGCGGGTATTTTTCTTTTATGTGATCGACCCCAGGGCCAGAGACCAAAAGAAGTTGATCAGCAGCCTCTAATTGGTAGGTTCTGAAAGGAATGTTTCCACTGGCCCGTCGATGTTCAAAGAGGTCCCAACCGTGGCCCATTGCCGAAAAACGGAACCTCGGCTCGCGCTCTTTGACCAACCCGAGGACGGTTACCCAGTCTTCCAACCAAACAGATAGGACCGCTACTTTTTCAGGATCATAGTTCTTGCCCAAGAGCGTGCGGAATACTTCAGCCTTTCGCACTAATTGCCGTGATAGACTAAGCACATAACGCCGCGACCGACCCTCTCGATCGCCATACCTGCTCACTAACGCAACTGGATCGAAGGTTCCGGTCACGGAATTGATACGTTCCATTTTGTTCAACCATTCCCGAAACAACTTTACGGAATGGCCGGTCGGTGGTTCAGGGAATATGTTGAGTGACCATAAGTGCACGTTCATTTCTGCGTCGGATGGTAGTGGCCAGCCAAATTCAGAAAATGCAAAATTGATGCACTCCGGAAGCTCATCCGAGCGATCTCTTCCGAACGAAATACCTTGTTCTCCGCGTCTATACCGGACAGTGACATCATCTGAATTAGCGAACAGGACTTGGCGTCCTGCACGTGCTTGGAACATCCAATCCTCGCCGTACCGCGGCCACTCCGATTGGTAGCGCAGATCATGTTCCACCAGGACCGACCTGCGATAGATGCTTGTTGGTTGCATTACCGCGACACCGAATAGCAATTGCACTTTGCAGTCGTTCGGAGCGGTCGGCCTTTTGATCACTTCATCCAGGCCGAGTATGCTGATATTGGTACCACTGATGCCGATCTCCGGATGTGCATCCATGAAAGCGATCTGTTCCTTGAAGCGATGGGACAACAACACATCATCCGCATCTACACGAATGATGTATTCGCCTTTTGCCTGATCCATCGCGTTCTGAGCCGTCACTCCAGGTCCGCTGTTGACCGGGTTGGACAAGATCCGTACACGTGGATCATTGAAAGACCTTAATACTTCCAAGCTATTATCCGTACTGGCATCGTCCACTGCGATCACCTCGAATTCGGTGAACGATTGCGCGAAAATGCTCTCGAAACATTCCGTTAGGTAGGGTGCCTTATTGTACACCGGAACTACCACGCTGGCTCTTATCGCCATAGGTGATCCCATTTACGCTTTGCACGGAACGTTAGCCAACTTCCACCAACTACTTGATCGGCAATGACCGTTTGACGTTCTTGCTGTTCTGTGCTGAGCAAATGCGCATCAGCATGGCGTGTTGAAAGGAACATCCGCATTGCGTTGAACCTTCGTTCAGAGTGAATTACCCTGTTCCATTTCAAAAGAAACTCTACGACCATCCGCGAGACACGACCCTGCTCTGCCATGCTTACCGGTATGCCCCGCAAGCCATTGGGCAGTTCATGCCCGACAGAGAGTAGCTGCGCCAGATCCTGAAGCTCCACTGCACAACATAACCCGTGCAGCACACCGGCCATTTCGTCCACGAATGCGTCGGGCACCGTGTCCGTTTTACTGTCTTCATGCATTCTGAATAATGCAAGCCGTACCGGTTCTATGCGCAACTGATCCGTTCCGTATCGAAATAGGAATTGCAGCCATAGTTCGTAGTCCATCACATAGTTGAGTGCCTCGTCCACACCACCGATCCCGTTCACTTTATCCAACGCGTAAAAGGTGGATTGCTGAGCGATCTTCGGAGAGTAATAAAGCGCTTCGGTATCCGACGGATCATCTAAAGGTGAAGGCTCTTCGGAACCATCTTTTTGACGGACCATGCGAATTCCTTCGAAGATCAGTAGCTCGGGATCCTGCGCAAAAGCTTCCGATACGGTATGCAGCGCATCTGGCAATAACGCATCATCACTGTTGATCCAGCCGAATATGGAACCGGTTGCATGTTCCAACCCCTTGTTGATCGCATGGCTCTGGCCCCGGTCCTTTTCACTACACCACCAATGAAGCTGATCGGCACGTTCACGTATGATGCGTTCGCTGCCATCCGTACTTCCACCGTCCACGACAATGTGTTCCGTGATGGCACGGCTTTGGGAACTTACCGAAGCAATGCATTCCGGCAAGTAGGCGGCTTGCTGAAAACTTGGGGTTATGATGGAGATGACCGGTAAGCTCATTCGTGGGTGTGCAAGTTACTCGAGTCCGATCCTTTCTCAACCTCTCCGCATCCAGCGTCTGAGCGTGACCTTCATTAAGTACACGAGTCGATCCATCGGCCATCTTCCGGATAGCCGCATGTGGGTCAAGGCAGGACCAATTCCATCGTCCGCCAAGAGGGTAATACGCCGTGTCCCAAGAGTATTCAACATGCTTTTCGAACAGATCAACCGGAAATAGCTCGCGTGACCGGTTCATGGCGATCAATTTGGATCTCCAATTCCACAGGGATCTGACCCGCTCACTGTTGAATGTTCCTTTCTTGAGTTTGTGGAACATGAGCTGTAAGACGAATTCCTCATCCGTAGCTGAAATACCATATGATCCGAAAACATAGCGACAAACCTGCTCTTTGTCGTGTACCGGGTCTCTTCCATGGCGTTGGTTCTGCTCCCCAATGCGGTAGTTCAACAACGGCTCCGGTAAGTTCGCGAACTGCGTGTACTTACTCAGCCCTACCATAAAAACATAATCTTCGCCGGGAAGGTGCCAAGCCTCGTTGCTTCGCAGATGGTTGTCCATGATGACCGACCGTCGAATTATGCAAGATCCATAAAGGACTGGATCCGTGAACAACAACTTAGCACGGCATTCCTCATCGGTAGAGGGCCAATATCCTGATTCCTGACGGTCCCCGAAATAATATACCGCAGTACCGGAGACACCAACTTCCGGATGCGCATCCATGAAGGCGACCTGCTTCATTAACCGCTCAGGGTGTGCCGTGTCGTCCGCATCCAGGACCGCAATGTATTCGCCTCTCGCCGCTTCATATCCTCGGTTGGCAGCGGCGGCTCGCCCACCATTCTTCGCAGCCGAGATCAAGCGGATCCGCGGGTCTGTCATTGCTTTAACCTTTGCTGGCCCGTCATCGATACTAGCATCATCTATTACCAGTACTTCAAGATCATAGTAGGTTCCTTGTAGGATGCTCTCAACGGCCTCTTCAACGTAATCGCTTTTGTTGTAGAGGGTAATAAGTACGGTGACTCTTACCTGTATGGTGGAAGGATGTGGTCTAATGCTTCAACCGACAAATATTATGGGCATTCAAGCTATACGCGTAGGTGTAGGAATAGGAGGGAAATACCCTTAAGTTTCCAAAGTATGGCATAAAGCAAATACGATATGCGCTTTAACAAATATGAGATCCTGGAACCGGCCCCGAACATAAGGTCGAACCAAGCGTGGATGGTATCAACCTTTTTCCATTGTGCAGGACTTGTTAGGAGTTGTTTTGTCGCACTTCGTTTCTCCGCTTTCGTTGATGCACTTTTTACTGCGCCAAAGATCGGCAGGCTTTTAAACTCTTGATCCGCGTTGATCGGCACCTTCTCTCTCCGCCCATTTCAAGAGGAACTTGTTATACTGCCAACGCCTTCGAGCAGACCTTGCATTGGCCGTAATGCGGTTATCTCCATGTACACCACGTAATGCAACGGCCCGATCAATACTTCCAGCGTACAATCTCAGATAGTAGGACATGCGAACGATGAATTCGGAATCCTCATGCATAGCCATTCCTTCCCGCAACAACAGTGGCATTTTATCCAATGCGCTTTTCTTTACTGTAAAGCCATCCAAAGAAAAATTACCAAAATCGTGGATCGGCGCCCCTACCCCCATGAATACTTCAAAGAGTCGTTCCGGCGGTACCGCAACCCGCACAGTGGTCAATTCACTGGAAAAGACCTTACCGAACATTTCTCGGCCTTGATCATCGTAATAATGTACACCTATAGCGCCATACACACCGTCCGCATCCGGATGTTCTTGGAATAACTTCCGATCCATTGCAAAACGATCCGGCACGAAAAGGTCATCCGCATCCAGAAAAGCTATGTATTCATGCTTTGCTAGCTCAATTCCCAGGTTCCTTGATGCCGAAACACCTTTATTCAACCCATTCAAGTGACGATAACATGAGATCCGCGCGTCATTCTTAGCCAAGTCATCACATAGGATCTGAGACCCGTCGGAGGAGCCGTCATCGACCAGTACCACTTCAGCAACCTCTTGCACTGCCAATGCCGATTTGACCGCTGCTTCCAAAAAGCGTACAGCATTGAAGACGGGAATGATCACGGAAACATTCATACGGAAAGAGCTTTCGGGCCATCAAGGAATCCACAGAAATTCGAACTGATTCGATCGGTCATATTCATAACATACGATCACTCGATCAAGGCGTTAAAAGTAGGGAACCTTGAAATGAGACGGGCTACCTTGTCCTCATTATGGACTGCAAAGTAAACTATGTATGTTCTATTTTTGTGCTGGACGTTCGATTCCATAGAACCTCATTCCAGTAACAGTTCATGCCCCGAATTTCGTTATTCTCATTGTTGATCTTGATCGTGCTCACCTGTTCCGGACAATTGGACGTTCCGGTGCGTATCGAACTTAATGGCTTACAGTCCGGAGATCGACAGATCTCCGGACTGGCGTTTCCGGCTACTCCCGATGCCGCAATGAGTGCCGAAGCAGTACGTTCCAACTCGACCACATTTACACAGGTGAGCGGAACTTCCATACTTTCTGGTGATCTGAATCCGCCAATATCGAGTTATGCTGCCGGGCTTGTTGTACAAGTCGTACCGCTTAGTGCCAATTGGTCCAATGCGCAATTGAACCTGAACAGCTTAGGGTCGCGACCTATTCATAAAGCCGGTGTGATGTCACTGGATAGTGCAGACCTTTGGCCATCAGTGCCTACACAAATGATCTATGATGGTCAAAATTTCATCATACTTGGCACAGTATCGATTCCATGTAAAGCCGGGTTTCATGTCGGAGGACGGGAGTATTGTATTGAAGACTCCAGCAGAAGCCCACTCACATTCTCTAATGCAGCAATAGCCTGCAATGATATTGGTGCGAGGCTCTGCAAGAATAGTGAATGGGTATACGCATGTCGATCGGAGCCATCCTTTTTCCTTCTGTTCTCGATTACGAATGGGTGGATGATGCCGCGAACAGCTTGAAACAATGGCAAACAGGTTGGTTATGGTTTTAATGGCATGAATGCCGAGCTGGGGTTCGGGTGTGAACGCGGATTCTCTGTTACGCCTAATACACTAACACGTTTCAGATGCTGTATGACCCGATGAGGTGTAATTGTGCCCTGTTGCTTACCCTGTTGTCCGGTCAACTTCTCTGCGGGCAGGTCGCTATGGATGTTCCCATACGAACCTCGGGAAGTACCAACGAGCGTGCGATCGACGGATTAGAGGAACCTGCTTCAGCAACCTCGGCGGTCAACGTAAGAGCATCTGTCGTTCATGGCGGTTTTACTTGGTGCAACGTGATCACAATCACCGATACGATTGAACTCGCTCCTGAGCCGGCGGTAACTGAGTTGAATAATGGTCTTCTATTGCGATTCCTCGCCAACGCGAATGCACACGGTGATATTTATATCAAGTGCGTTTCCAATCTTCCTGCCATCCCTTTGAAAAGACCTGATGGGGCTAAACCGGCAGTGGGTCAAATTGAGGCCGGAACCGTTTGTGAGATCATTTTCGCTAATGGTGTATTCACTTTAACCAATGCTTCTGGCGCGAATTGTCCGCAGGGGTTCCTAGCAGCTACGGAAAGATTGTGTTTGGAAGTTCAACCGGTGCCGACCATGCTTTTTCACCCTGCCAGGGACCGATGCGCTGCACTTGGAGGCAAACTTTGTACTTGGAGCGAGTTCGTCGTCGGCTGTAATGTTCTTGGCAGCCAGTTGCTAGGCTTGTTCACCGATTGGGAATGGATCGATGATACCTCTAACCATGCCCATACCACGGATAGGGCTGGTAGATTTACCTGTGGCAGTATGTCCAACACTGGCCTTTTCGATACCGTGACCAGTAATAGTCGCTGTTGTTTTCACCCAAGATGAAAGTAGTATATATCGCCTCACTGCTTTGTGTTTTGTCCAATGCGCCGTGCCTTGGGCAATTACGAATAGATAAACCCGTTCTTTTGACAGGTTCAGCAACCGCAGATAGACAAGTCACGGGTCTAACTCCTTATACTGCGCCTGGGGATGCGCTTATTGCGAGCGAAGAACAATCCGGCACATTACGTTTCGTTGACGATGTCCAAGGCAATAACTGGCAAGTGTCACTTAACTCGTTGGATGTTGCTCTGCAGCCGGGAACACAGCTCGTGATCGTTCCTCCCTCAATCGCGAACGGCGCTATTACTGTTCAAGTCGGTAGTGACGGGCCATACTCCTTAGAATGGAAACAGGGCGTTGCGGTGTTAGGCCAGGATATCCCCTCGGGTATGATCATATCAGCAGTATTCGATGGGAACGCTTTCCAAGTTCTGAATGGCAGGGTGCATCGCTCTAAAGATTGCATAAGTGGCATGGTACCGGTTAGTACACAATTTTGCGTTGATACGCTCCAACGAACTACGACAGATTTTTTCGTGGCTTCCTTGACCTGCGCAGCGGAAAACAAACGATTGTGTACTTGGGCCGAGTCCGTTTCTGCTTGTACGAATGGTGCTCAATTAGGTATACTTTCACCCAGTACAGATTATGAATGGGTGGATGACAGCGAATGAATTGTTGAATCTTAAGGTGTTCCGCTATATTCAATGCGACGGAGCGAGTACTCGGAATTCTACGACATCTACTGCGCCATACCGGTGTTGTTATACACGGTAGACCGTGAATGCATGGTGTGTGTACTGTGCGACACCTTGTAGCATTTGCATTAGAAAAATTTATTGATGATCTTGAATGAAGATTCGCATAGTACCCATACCGAACCACTCTCGTTATCTCCATATCGAACCAAAATACGGCTATGGTAAAATTATTGTCCCCGTTGGTTGTGACTGTCACCCGGCCTATGTATTGGAAAAACTCAATATTAGAATACAAAGCCTACCCTTCGATTGGCTGGATATTGAACCAGTGAACTGTCTTTCTTATGTGCACCAGAACTTGGCAAACAAGTTCCAAATGTTCGTAGCTGACCCGATCAGGAACGAAAAAGGGAACATAATTTCCCGTGCTTATCCTTCGGCAGAGTTTCTTCATGAAAAGGATCTTATTGAAAGCTTGGCTGACCAACAAAAGATGCAACGTAGGGCATTGCGCCTTATGGACCTTTACGGCAAAGAACCTTGCGCTTTTATGCACAATATCCCCAGCCGAGCCCTATCATCCATCGGCAATATCGAACAAATATCGGATCATATCCAACGCTTCATGGATCTCATTAAACCATCAGATACACTACATATTTACATTCGATACGATGAATCATTGGAAGAAAACAGATCACACTGTGAATTATTGAAGATTAAAAGAATACCCGCGTGTTATTGTTGCCGATCGCATTCGTCACAAAGGAAGGAGCGGTATTTGGGGAGACCCGGAACAATACCTGATCTATTGCGGAGCATCAGGATCGAAATCCATCGTAAATTCCCTAAAAGTTTTTGTGAAGTGATCGTGATCTTAGTTCTACGAATGAGTCGTTCAACTCGGATCATGCAGGACCGAGCCACTTACGATTCTTGAAGACCCAAAGATCATTCTCATAAAAAAGTAGGACCTACCCGTAGACTCTTTTTTCTATTGTCCAGCACTTTATCAATTGGCGTATCCAACAATACCTTGCGCTTACTTAGGGCCTTCTTCAATTCAGTTCGCTGAAGTGATATCGTCCTCTGAATTATCCTGCGCACCAGGTTGCGTTTTTCTGCAACAGGATCGAGCATAGTTCGAGGGTCAGAATAGTTTAGGACCGACCTTCTCAATTCCAATACTTCCGGATCGAAGTATTTGTTCACGCTTCTTGTCTCTCGATCATGGTGAGCAATTGCCTTGGCAGAAACACCAATTAGAAAGCCGTGATAAGCACATCGCTGAATGTAATTATCATCTTCACCATAATGGAAAAATGACGGGTTAAACCCTCCCACTACGTTCAGGCATCTTGCAGTGACCAACCAAACAGCTGCATTCACGAATGGCAACGGATAAGGGTCACTTTTGATCTGGCCTACTGCAAGGTCTGAATAGAATCCGGGGCATTTGGTTGGTACTACGTACTTGGAAAAATCGTAATCCAACCCAGTACCTGCCCCATTCAAGTGAATTGGACTTAGTATGCCATAGGCCGGATACTTCCTTGCACTTTCGAGCATGGTTTCCAGTGCTCCCGGCTGTAACCAAGCGTCTTGGTTCAATAGAAATACGAATTCCGCTTTGCGGTCCAACGCGATCTTCATTCCCAGATTATTCGCATGACCGAAACCCAAATTCTTTTCCGGCAGGATCAATTCAACATCAGGAAACCTAGCCTTTATCGCCTCTACTGTTCCATCCGTGCTGCCATTATCCACGACCACCGTGTGGATGGCGCCTCTCGGATCAGCAACACTTCCAAGACAACGGTCGATCCACTGTAAACCATTGTATGTTACAACGATAACGATGATTTCTGCGTTCCGTGACATCACTTTACAAACGTGTTTCGTATTTCTGCAAGCCTCCCTTGATTCAATTCCCAAAGGTGCGAATATCTCTTTCCCGGAACGAATAGCTCATTTGGCTACGCGTGTCAACCCAGCTTTGAACTGCTCTCGGAGCAATTTCCTGCATCAGATCCAAATATCCATAGACCGGCTTACCCAACTGATCCGCATACAATCCTACGCTTGATCCAGCTTGCACTATCACAACATCTGCCGACGCACATATCGCTTCAGCTTGATCCTCATCACTTGCAACCTCTGCCCCTGGTATCTTCTCATTGAACAACCGCAATATCAGCCTGCGTTCATCATCTTTTTGATCCGGGTGGAACCGAACGAATATCTTCCTATCCGTGTGGACCAATATCTCTGCCAATTGCATGATCATCCAATAGTATTGTTCCGGATTCCAACTGGACTTTACCAATGTACGTGCTGGACCTAGAATGCAGAGAACGGAATGATCATATCGTTTCGCCAAATCGCTTGAAACAGACCAGTTGGGTTCCTGAACAACTACGGGAACACCAATGGTGGAAAAGCTGGAACTCGAAAAACCATACGCCGCTTCAGCTCTTTTGTCGAATGGCCATTCCATGTCCCAACGACCGCGCATTACCCACTTCTGTATCCCGGATAAATTGGGTATCATGGCCGGTATACAGTTCTTGACTTCACTATTGGGACGGTAAGCCACTATGCCTTCTTCGATATAACTGAAGCCTACACAGGACGGGTGCGTTGCCAATAATTGATAAAGTGGCAGGATCGTGTGAGGCAAATAAACGCGGAACGTTCTGCCCATGGTCCTTTGCTTCACATACGAATCAAATTTCGTTAATGCAGCCTTGCGGACCCAGAAACGAGCGGCTAAGGGCACGGTGGGCACTTCACCGGTATCCAAGTCCCAAACATGATCGAATTGCGATACCAGTCTGCCATGGAACCGACGACCAGCCAACACAATTACCTGGTCTTTTGTAGACCCAAATGTTCGATCACCGATCGTGTGATCTGCAACGTAACACTGGAATTTACTATGAACAAGTGCGCTTCCGTTGCGGCTCCAACTTGCTTGGACAGTGGTGTCATTTTCGTGGCAAACGTACGGTCAGCCGGATCAATAGCGGTTTCGTTGTTCTGGCGACCCTAATTCTTGGCTACCATTTCATCTGTGAATGGAGTGCCTTTAGTCAGGTTGATATTGACCTTCTTACCAAGAAGTGTACGGTAGAATTTTGGATGTAATCCGTGGCCTGGTCGCACCACGCGAATGTTCTTTTCAGTGATGGAATCGCCCGCTTTCATATCCTCCGCAACAAAAATGGATCTACGGAAAACGATGCTTTTTTCTTCTGCAGGTGAGCGATCATAATTCACAGTGCCAATGGCCTGTTCCGCAATACGAACGTTGCGGACCATTTCTGCGAACTCTTCCGGTTCCAATGAAAAGGCACTATCCGGACCTGGTTCTTTCCGTGAACGGCAGAAGTGCTTTTCTATCATGGTTGCACCCAAGACCACGGCTGCAACGGGAACTGTTATACCCATGGTGTGATCGGATAATCCCACATGGGTCTTGAACCGTGTGGCCATATCCGGGATACGAGCCAAATTAGCCTCTGAAGCTGGTGCCGGATATGAACTGGTGCATTTGAGCAATGTAAGGTCTTTACATCCATTGGTGCGCAACACTTCAACGGACTCTTCTATGTCCTGTAATGTTCCCATACCGGTGCTCATGATCACGGGCCTACCGGTTCGGGCCACTTTCGCCAACAACGGATGATGCGTTAATTCGAACGATGCGATCTTGTAATATGGTGGATCGAATTGCTCCAAAAAATCCACAGCCGTATCATCAAAGGGTGTGGAAAAACAATCTATCCCCAGCCGCTTGGCCTCTGCAAATATCGCCGGATGCCAGTCCCATGGTGTAAATGCTTGTTGATACAACTTGTACAAGGTGGTACCATCCCAAAGCGTGCCACCTTTTATGCGGAAATACTCGTTATCGCAATCCAATGTTAAGGTGTCCGCTGTGTAGGTCTGGATCTTTACGGCATCGGCTCCCGCATCTTTTGCAATGCGCACCATTTCCAATGCGGCATCCAACGAACCGTTGTGGTTGGCGGAGATCTCGGCAATTATGTAGCACCTCTTCTGCTTTCCCATATCGAGCTAATCGTTTCCAATTTTTTCTTTCGTTGTTATTCGGTCCAGAACAGAGATCAAGGCCTTTTCTCCGTGCGCCACCGTTTCAGAACCTTTCTGAAATCCGGCGCGCACAAAAGCGTTGACCGATGCCTGATTCGAGGGCCGTATCAAGGCTTCAATGACCTCTACACTATGCGTACCAAAAAGTTTTTTACATCCCATTCGAATAACCTTGGTTCCGGTTCCATTCCCCCTGCTGGAAGGGGCCAAGGCGATAGAGATCCGAGCAATGTTCCTTTCAACCGCAAAACGTACGTTACCTACGATACGCTCGTCATCCGCCACTAACACGTAGATCACTGCGCCATTGTTGCTCAGCTGATCATTGTACCATTTCAAGTGTTCATCCCATGGGATTGGATCTGACAAGAATGACATTGAGCGCACCAAAGCGTCATTGGCGATCAGCCATACTGCCTTTGCATCTTCACGTTTAGCTGACCTAAGTTCAAGTATGGAATTGTTCATTGAGCTTAGTTCCCGATGCTTTCAAATGCGGATATAACTCGCTCAACTCCATTACCGTCACAGACCTTCAGAGCGGCACTGGACATGACGGCACGTTTTGCCCGATCCATAAGCAATGTCTTCATTATGCGCTGTAAGGTAAGTCCAGCAACCTCGTTGGATAGATCGACTACGTATGCTGCACCTGCATGCTCCAATGCGTTCGCGATCTTTCGCTGATTCTCTGCCAACACCATTAAAACGGTCGGCAATCCTAAACAACACCGTTCCCAGGGGATGTACTTCCCGCAGCCCCTATGCCAATATCCGATTGCGCCATTCTTTCCGCCATATTGTTAACGTTCACGTCTACGACCGTGGGCCATGGCATATCTTTCGCAACCGCACGTACATGATCGATCCATGGCGCCGTTTTACCCATTACAACCGAGATCTCCGAATTTTCGGGTAGCTCGGTTTTCTTTAATTCCTTTAAGATCCAACTCGTAACATTAACCTTATCAACGCCACCCATGGTGATCAGGATCCGATCGGATGTACGCTGCGATCGCTTACTGCCGATCTTACTACGAACCTCGCCGAATACGGGTGCTAGTAACGCATATTCCGGACCTAAAAGCGTTCGGCAAGATGCAGGGGTCAATTCGTCATAATCAGGAACGGTCGTACCCAAGTTCTGGTCAAGCAATAATTCACAATCATGTGCTCTATTGGCCAGATCATCTATGACCATGATCTTATCTACGAATGGACGCAATTCCAATTCCCATGCAGCATCAACACCGTAATGGTCTACTATGAGCCAATTGATAGTTGTGTTCTTTAATAGGGCGATGGTTTCTGCTGTGTCCGTGGCTTTGGCCGCCCCCAACCACTTTTCGTAAATGGGTAGATCTACTGTGATCTGCATGGCCGGAAGTGAGATCACGGTATGCCCACGTTCCTGTATTACTGAGATCAAATTTCCAGTATGCTCGCGGCAAACGAATGTACACGATGCTCCTTTCAAGGCCAACCGATCCGCGAGTACAAGACAACGCATAACATGGCCACTACCTATCTCTATGGATGCGTCTGCTCTGAAAAAAATGTTCATACCTAGTGGAATCTTTCCCTTCGTCTGATCAGATCATGACGAATGGATCTGGATACTTTCATTCTGTGAACAATAGCGCGTGTTTCATTTCCGCGATCGACCAGTCTTCTTCGGTGTCTATGTCCTGGACCTCCGTATTCGGTAAAATGATAGAGGCAGTGCGAGCGCCTAGTAAGGTGTTTTCATCCAGAAGTGCTTTGGTACGGAAACAGTACCACTGGCCTGCATCATGATAGGCGGCCGGAAGATCTTGTGATCGCATATTGCGGTGTTCCGGCCAATTGAATTTGGTTTGACCATCAGACTCGCGCTGCAACGAACGCCAGATGGGGAAAGAAAATTGAGTTACCGGGAGCACGAAATCAATTTCCGGCCTACCTAACATTTCCAAGCCCATACGCAGCGATTTTGCTGTAACGAATGGCGCAGTTGGATAAATACAACAGCCAGTATCAAAGATCTTCCCTTGTGTACGATAGGCATTTATTACTTCAATAAGAACCGCCGCAGTGGTGGCATGATCATCCGCATTTCTTGTGGAACGGAAAAACGGAACAGATGCGCCGTATTTGCGCGCAACTTCGGCAGTTTCCAAGATCATCAGTGCTCACCATGACCTCATCAAATGAATTACTTTCCATCGCAGCCGCAATGGACCAAGCCAAAATAGGTTTACCTCTGAAACTTCTTACATTTTTGCGTGGGATGCGCTTGCTACCACCTCGTGCGGGTATTATGGCAACTGTCATCCACGCATCAAGTTGTGCCGAGGAGCGTAGAAAGCGTACTTATTACACGTTCCTGATCGTTTTCGCTCAGCCCCGAGTACATCGGTAAACTCATAGCCTCAGCGTAATAATTTTCGGCCTCGGGTAGGTATCCGCGCTTAAATCCTAACGTAGCGTAGTATGGCTGCAAATGCACCGGTATGTAATGCAGGTTTACTAGGATCCCTGCGCTCCTCAAGCCATCAAAAAGTGCCTTGTGCCCTATAGGTGATCGTTCCAGATCCAAGCGAATAATGTACAAGTGGAACGCTGAATAAGTATCTGCATGTTGCCATGGCGTGCGGATAGGCAGTTCTTTGAAAGCCTCGTTGTACCGCACATTGATTTCATGTCTGCGTTCAACGAAACCATCTATGCGCTGCAACTGGCTTTTGCCTAGCGCCGCTTGCAGGTCGGTTATCCTATAGTTGTACCCTAGTTCAATTTGCTGGTAATACCACGCTCCATCCGATGCATGGGTCATTTCTTTCGGATCGCGGGTTATGCCATGTGAGCGCAAACGGGCCATGCTCGCAGCAAGCACAGGGTCATTCGTAAGACCCATGCCCCCTTCTCCAGTTGTAATGATCTTAACTGGATGAAAACTCAGTACTGTTATATCGCTGTATGCGCAACATCCGATCTTCTTTGATCGATACTGCCCTCCTATGGCATGCGATGCATCTTCGATCACCTTGAAGCCATACTTGGTCGCCAATGAATTGATCGCAACCATATCACAAGACTGGCCGGCCAGATGCACAGGAATTACAACTTTGGGTAAACAGCCCTTGCGTTCAGCTTCTGCCAGTTTTTCCATAAGCCGGTCAACGCTCATATTGTATGTTACGGGATCGATATCCACGAAATCGACATCCGCTCCACAATACAGAGCGCAATTGGCGGAAGCAACAAAAGTGACAGGACTCGTCCAGACCATATCGCCTTTACCAACACCTAGTGAAAGACATGCAATGTGTAAAACACTTGTGGCACTATTCATGGCCACGGCGTGGTTGGCTCCACAATAATTCGCCACGGCCTCTTCAAATGCCGGTATGGACGGGCCTTGGGTAAGGTAATCGCCTTGAAGCACATCAACCACTGCTTTAATATCTTCTTCGGATATATCCTGCCGACCATAAGGAATTTGTGCTTTGCTCATGAATGCCCAGTTGTGATCCAAGGTGATAGTGCTCCGTTCAAACGCTGGCCGCAGGTGCTTTCTTGTGATCGAAATTCGGATCGACTTGTTCGCGGATCAATTTGCGTAGATCATCTACACCGAGCCACTCCGGATTATCTCCGCTGGAATAACAGAAGCCCATTGGAACCGCTTTGCCACCGTGGTGCTTAATGTAACGATCCAAATTCGCTGCTGGTGTTAGCCCATCCTTCGTTGGAACAATGATATAATACCTATCCGTACCGATCGTGTTCTGGCTATCTGAATGCGTGATCATTTCCTCATGCAATTTTTCACCAGGACGTATGCCAACGATCGGGGCTTTGCACTCCGGACCGATCGCTTCAACGAGATCCGTAATTCTGAAAGATGGGATCTTAGGAACGAAGATCTCTCCGCCCATTGCATGATCCATGGCATGGAAGACCATATCAACTCCTTGATCCAACGAGATATTGAAGCGGGTCATATTAGGATCTGTAATAGGCAATACTCCGGTGCTGCGACGATCCAAGAAGAATGGCACAACGGAACCGCGCGATCCCATCACATTACCATAACGCACTACGGAAAATTTGATGTCGTGTTTGCCCTTGATGTTGTTGGCAGCAATGAACAATTTATCGCTGCAAAGCTTGGTGGCACCATACAGATTGATGGGAGCCGCAGCCTTGTCCGTGCTTAGCGCAACTACGTTTTTTACGCCTGCAGCAATAGCCGCGTCAATAACATTCTGCGCGCCTAATACGTTGGTCTTGATGGCTTCGAACGGGTTGTATTCCGCTGCCGGAACCTGCTTCAATGCTGCTGCATGTACAACAACATCGATACCCTCCATCGCCTGTCTGAGCCGAGAAGCATCGCGCACATCACCGAGGAAGAACCGTATGCTAGGATACTTTGAATGTGGGTAATCCTGGGCCATCTCGAACTGCTTGAGCTCATCGCGAGAATAGATCACCACCCTTTCAACATTCGGGTATTTCTTGTATACGGCTTTAACGAATCGTTTACCGAAGGAGCCGGTGCCACCGGTTATGAAAATTGAGCGCATGTAGTTCTAGTATTGATATTCCCCGATGCTTGACCGGTGATGAATTGTAAAGTTCGTTCTTTTACTCTTAACCCCGTTCCGTTCTCTCGCTGTACGGAGTAAGCGGGGTGATGGTGAATTTGGTTGCGTCCGGAAGATAAGGTATGTCCGTTACCGGCTTATGGTTGCTTTTCACTGTAAACTCTCCTCCCCGCATTATGTAGACCTTCGCCTCTATGGAACCGACCTCTCCTACCCATAGGTTCCATCGGTAGCGACCATCGTGCAAAAGAAGTGGATCGATCTGGAACCGCAATACGGACCTACCTGTTGGCAATACTATTCGATGACCACTTCGTGTGGAATGCCAATTCATTACCGACTGTTCATTGGCATTTGTTACCGTGAACGAGATCAGTGCATTATCAATGGGTGCATCCAATTCGGTCTCTAGTTCCACTTGTAGGGTACCACCGTAGGTTATCGTATCTTCAACCAATGACAGTTTGGCCGCATTCACTGGTGGGTACGTATTAAAAACACGCTCACTTTCGGAAATGCCTTGGTAATCCGCATTATCATTATTGTATGCCGCTATTCCGTCATTGATATTAGGAAAGTACTCCATTCTTCCCTTACGCATCATACCTACGGAACTGGCCACCGCACCGATCTGGCTCATACTATGAGATACAAGTATTACGGCACAATTCTTCATGATACCATTTATCCGGCGATAGCATTTGTGTCGGAATGCTGCATCACCCACGGCCAGTACTTCATCCAAGATAAGTACATCGGGCTCCAAAGCCGTTGCTACAGCGAACCCTAATCGAACACTCATACCAGATGAGTAAGACTGGACCGGCATGTCTATGAATTCGGCCAACTCGGAGAAATCGATGATTTCATCCAAACGGGCATTGATCTCTGAATGACTAAGGCCAAGTACAGAGCCGTTGATAAAGATGTTCTCTCGACCGGTAAGTATGGGGTTGAAGCCAGCACCCAAGGCGATCAAAGCTCCTACTCTACCCCTCATTTCTATTTGCCCATGATCAGGTTTTATCAAACCATTCAACATGCGCAACAAAGTGGTCTTGCCTGCACCGTTCTTTCCAATAAGCCCTAAGCATTCGCCGCGTTTCAACTCAAAGCCAACATCTTGTACTGCCCAAAATTCCTTGTCGCGTAATTGCGTTGTGCGCGGCCTACCGATCAATTCATTCCCGATATCGCGCATGCCATAGCGCAATGATGTTCGTAAGTCCTTACAGAACTTCTTCGATACACCTTCTACGCTTACTAATACTTCGTTCTCCATGGATCAAGTACTCATTCGCTCTACCATGACCGGCATTGTAATGCGGTACAATATCCAACCAACTAGGAGGACCACCACGGATGCACCGGATACAAGCAAAAATTGCATGAGCATGGGCGACTCGCTACCAGTGAGCCAAGCTCTTCCAGTAAGTATGAGCGAGGTAGCAGGATTCCATTGGAAAATGCTCAACAACTTCCCTTCTTCGGGCATAGCAAATACAACGGGCGAAAGATAGATCGCGAACTGTGCAACAAGGGGTATGGCCCGCCCAACGTCTGAATAGATCATACCCAACGGGGCTAATATCAAGCCAAGGGACAAGCCCGCGACGATCAACACGAGCATAGCCAAAGGCACAAGTGCCAAATGCCAGTCAGGAACCACACCCAGAAGAAATATTGCAGGGATCAATATCAAAAACTTAGTACCTGCACTCGACAGCAATTTAATAGCGCCGGAAATGATCACCGCCTCGCGTGGAAAATTCAACTTGGTGAGCATGGACTTTGCCGCCGTTGTTTGGACCAATGGACTTTGGATGGATTCTACCAACAGTTGCCAAAGCATAGTTCCTGTAAAAACGTAGACGGGGTAAGGAATTCCCGTATCTGCAACGCGCACCACTCCACTGGAATTGAGAAAGATCCAAGCGACCGTGGTGGCCAATGGGGTGATGAATGCCCACAAAAGACCAAGATAGCTTTGCCGGTACTGAGCTTTTATATCGCGAATGGCCAAACGCCAAGCCAACCCCCATGATGCACGAAAATCTTGGATCATTCCTTTATACAACACGCTCGGGTTGCGCATTGCTGACCTCGGGGAGTAGGTCGTAATGGAAAGGTTACTGCGGCTAGGCCTTTCAGAATGATCGTAGGTGCGATCGGTCATTGTTTATAGTACTAGCTTTCCAATTGTTGTTCATTTGTTATTGACCGAGTGTAATTCAGAAATAACCCACTGGAGCGCAATGTTAAGAACATGAGTATGTGCAAATGGTTTACATACTTATTTGCTTCCGCATAACACGTATTACCCTTACCAACTGGTTCTCTTTCGTCACTTATGCCCGCGTATCTGGTCCTTCATTTTTGGATTTTGAAGCATTAGAACCTCTATTCCTCTTTCCGTACCCATAACCGTAGCCATATCCATACGCATACCGATAGCCGTAGCCGTAGTTGGTATTGTAGTAGTACTTGCTCTTCTTCATCCGAACACCGTTCAGGATGAACCCACTGTTCTTTCCGCCACTGGTAGTCAATACTTCCATGGCATTGTTGACGTGGTCCTTGTTCGCGAAGCGTGTATTCAGCACGAACAACGTAGCGTCCATGTAGCGCATCATCAGTACCGCATCGGTTATGAGACCGACCGGTGGCGTATCCACCATTATGTAGTCATAAATTTCTTTGGCTTCGGTGAATAGCTTTTCAAGTTCATTGCTCAACACAAGCTCCGATGCATTCGGTGGGGTAGGTCCCGCAAGAAGCACATCGAAATTCTCGAACTGGGTAGGCATGATGGCGTCCTTCCAAGGCAACTTACCTATAAGAACGTTGCTGAGACCCGCTTGACTGGTCATGCCTAAGCTGAAACCTACTTTGGGTTTGTGCAGGTCAAGTTCAAGGAGCAACACCTTCTTTCCTGCCTTGGCAAGGATGGCACTCAGGTTCACGGAACAGAAGGTCTTGCCTTCATTCGGTCGGTAACTGGTAACCATTACCAGTTTCCCTTTGCCACTTTCCACCGGTACGTATTCCAAATTGGTCCGCACTGTCCTGAAGGACTCCGTAATGGCGGCTTTAGGGTCGGTATCCACCACGACATAATTCTCTTCCGCTTTCTCACTTGCAATGATCTCACCGTAGATGGGCAGCGGTGTCAACTCCTTCAACTGTTCCGCATTCTCGATCCGGTTGTAGAACATGATGCGGATGAAAACGACGATCAAAGCAACGAGAACACCACCAAGCATGAAGGTGTAAAAGATCCGGAGCTTATCCGGCCGTACCACACCCAGTGATCTGGATGCTTCGATCACCTTCGTTCCGGGGACAATACCTGCACGGGCAATTATGGTACTTGCCCTTTTCTCCAATAAGAACAAGTACATCTTCTCATTGACCTGCAAACGCCTTTCGATATTCAACACATCCCGTTGGCTTTTGGGCAATGCCCGTATCATACCCTCGTAATCATTCGATTGCTTTTGAACGTCATTGATCCTGGAGCGGATGGCGTCGCGGGAATTGTCCAAGTAGGTCAACAGATTCAACCGATTCAACTGCATGGTGGAATCAAAGAGCTGTATTACCGCATTTGAGCCCGTTGCGCTATACATCATTTCATTCCGTTCCATCTGCATGGCATACAACTCACTCAATGATTGTCTCAGGAATTCATCGTTCGCAATGAACACAGCAGGAGGGAGGAGGCGTTCATCCTTGCTATTGAGAATATAATCCTCCAACGCATCCATGGCACCGATCTGCAGTTCCCATTTACGACGCTGCTGATCGTAGTCCACCATTTCTTGGAAATACAAACTCTCCTCTCTCCCAAGATCCAAGATCTGCTTGTTCTCTTTATAGGTCTGCAATTCATCCTCATGGCTCTCAAGGATCGTGCTCACTTCGCTCAGTTGTTTATCGATGTAACGCACTGTGTTCTCATTGATCTCGACCTCACTTTTCAAAGTATAATCAATGTACACCTTGGACAACGTATCCAAGAACTGCTTTGCCCGGACATCAACCTCATCTTCAACCGCAACTTGTAAGATGGTGGTAAAGTCGTGGTTCACGACCAGCATCCTACTGATGAACTTAGCGACCATCGCGGATCGATCATAGCGAATGAATTGATAATCGGTCTGGGAATAGGTTGATAGGGTGCTATCCAATAGGTAGGGGGATTTCTGCACGGTGAGGATGAAGTCCGTAGTACGCTCTTCTTTGTCGAATTCGAATTCCTTGGTCACAATGACGCCATCCCGATCATAACTCAATGAATACCTCTTCGTATCCACTATCCGCAGCTCGAAGGGTTTTCCGAAAAGTTTCGGTGCAAGGCCGTTTATCCTAACGGTGAATGGTAACGTTCCATGAACCTGCGACGTCTTGAAACGACCAACGATGAAGTACGAAACATCAAAATCCAATTTATCCAATGTGGCATCTACAAGATCATAGGAAGTAAGAACGCGGCGCTGATTGACAATGTCACCATATACACCCGTATACCCTAAACTCTTGTAAACCGTTGATTGATAATCATACACCTCACGGTCCTTCAGAAGGATCTGCGTGGTTGCCCCATAGATATTGGGCAGTTTGTAACTGTACAAGTAGGACAATACGGATGCGAGCACAATTGCAACAGCCACGAAATACCAATTCTTGGAGGCAACGCGGATGAAATAGCGCAGATCCTTCGCATCGATGATACTGCCTCGTTGTTGTGGTCTTTGTGCTGACATCCTATCTCTTCCGAAGCCTGTTTGGTACAGTGGTCTTCTAGAAATTGAACCTGTTACAGGAAAAGATCGGCAAATATACACGGTAGCACGCGTGTACTCGACCTAGATACTGATAAGACCTACTCTTCCATTTTTCAATTCTACTTACTGGCTGGTCTTCAATAAATTATGAACTTCATCGAAATCCGTCATTACTTGCATTTAAGAAGAGTGACGTGTTCAGCATCTCTTCATGAAACAATGAATTCTGTTACAACCTCTTGGCATCCATTTTTATCAGGGCTGTTCATAAGTATCGTTAGCTCTTCCATAGTCACTGGATTTATATCTCAGGAATACGTACTTTTGGCACCCGCTCTGATATTGTCCATGAAACACACATTACGCCTATCATTAGTTCTTGCCTTGGTAACCTTCGCGTTCGCGTCGGGTGCTTGGGCACAGCCGATCGGTGGTCCTCCTCCTTGTTGGCCACCGCCTTGTATTCCGATCGATGGTGGACTTAGTGCACTTATTGCCGCTGGTGCATTATTGGGAGGTAAAAAAGCGCTTGAGCTTCGTAAGTCCCGCAACAAGGTTAGTTAATGTCCACACCTGTATCCGGGCCATTGGTGTCAGGAACGGTGTTCAAGGACCCCATTATTCGTTTTCTGGGTGTTGCTGTGCTGCTCTATTTGGGCTGGTACGTTTTCTATGAGTTTTTTCTGCACCCTGCTGGTTGGTTCGATGCTGCCCTGATCGATAGCTTGATCCATCTGTCCGGCTCAGGACTGGTGCTACTTGGGTATGAACTTATTCCCGAACCCATCAATGCTGAGAATATCAGAACGATCGGTGTTCAGGGCGGTCATCTGCTCTGGATCGGTGATGCCTGCAATGGGGCCGGTCTATTCGCCGTCTTCCTCATCTTCTTGGTCGCCTACCCTGGGCCTTGGAAACATAAACTGTGGTTCGGAGCATTGGGCCTGGTAATTATTCACCTGATCAACGTGTTGCGCATTATGGCATTGTCCATTATCGTTACCATCAACTATGAACTTCTGAATTTCAATCACGACTATACCTTCTATGTGGTCGTTTACGGTTGTGTTTTCATCCTGTGGTACGTTTGGGTAAAACGTTTCGCACCGCTTAGCGAACTAAAGGCCAAGTGACCGATCGGTGATAATGGCCGGACGAAGGTTCATCATATTCAGCATACTGGTCTGTGGGATCCTGCTTGGTGCAGCGCGTGAGTTCATGTTCCTGAATTTGAACTACCAGATCGATTTCGTCGCGAACAACAGAGCAGACAATTATGCACATTCCTTGTTCCAGGGCTGGGTCGTTGGGGCAAAGTTGTCCACGCTTATTTTTCTGAAGTGGGGACTGGCTTTCGCTTTTGCGGGTTCCATGTGCATCTTAAGCATCCTCCTACTCCATCAATTGTTCGGTGATCACCGCTATGCAAAATTCACGGTTATCGGATTCATACTATGTGGAGTAGTAGCCACTATCTTTCATTTCCTATCATTAAAGGTCCCGGCGTTCGAAGGCGTTTCCATAAAACTGCTTCACCTGATCCAATACCCCGTTCTCCTTTTCTTTGTTTGGGCTGGTGCCGGATTGGTAAAACCCGGGATCTTCCGGTAAAAACCCCAAGAAATGGGGGGGGGGCTCCCCCCCCCATTTGGGGCCCCTGTTGGGGGGGGGCGGGGTTCCCCCCCTTTTTTTTTAGGTTAAGTTTTTCTTCCCCTCCCGGGGGAGGGGGGGGGGGCGGGGGGGGGAGGGGAGGGGGGGGGGAAAAAGGGAAGGGGAGGCCGCCCCGGGTTGTTTTGGGTGTTTTTTGGTGGCCATCCCCCTAACTTTCCTTCCCCTACTAACCGTTCATTTTTTCCCATTCCCCCAGCCCCGGGGTGCGGTTTTTTTAAAAAAAAAAAATGCCATAAGGTGCAGGTACAGTGGTCTGCAAGTTGGCACAGGTCCTAAAAAGGAGCCTTTCCTTTCAACAAGCCTCGGCTACGCCAGTTTTGCTTTTCAAGAGGCATGTTCGAACTTGCATATTCGGAAATGCGCACTGCAAGTTTCCTTGGCGCTGATGGTGATAAGCTCCAGAACCTTGCAAAAAAGATCGAACATTCTCTTACGCCATTGGAAGAGATCGAGCATAATCAATATTACCGATTACAGTTGGCTAATGCCATATCCGAACAAGGGGGTCTTTCAGTGCTGGATGTGGGTGGTGGATCAGGGCACCTCTCGCGTTTCATTCCTAATAATCCATATTGTTTGGCAGAGCCTGAAGTAAACGGAATCTCCGGCGAACATCTTCCTTTTGAGGACCGTTCATTTGACCTCGTAGTTTCGTGTCATGTTCTTGAACATATTCCAGCTGCAGGCCGTGATGCGTTCTTGTACAGTTTAATGAGCAAAGCGAAAAAGGCGCTGATCAATCCATTTCATTCCAAGGAGTCTAGTGAACGATTGCGGTTATTGTCAAAGAGTGGAAAACGTATGGGCACAGGAACTCTGGAATGTGAAATGCCTAGAACGGAAGACGTTCTCGACTATGCAAAAAGGCGTGGACTTTCATGTAAAATGACGCCTAACGCCAATATTTCAACAACCTTTGCATTTATTTGGGGCGGCGTAAGGAAATCCTTGATAAATGGCATCGATTCAATCGATTCGTCAATACTAAAATGATGCACATGATGGATAGTGAAGCATTTCCTACGGCTTACTTAACTGTTCTGGAACGGAAATAGAACGCACACGGTTATCCCCAATTAATTTGACAGTGGAGCGTAGACGCTGTTGTACTTTTTTGCCAACATTTAGTCCCAATTACAATGTAACGGCCAAGGACAACCAATACGGCCTAACCTTTACATTTGAGGCTGGACAACTCGGTCATAATTCCAACTTAATTTTCACTAGTACTTCCACTATGCAACGCGACTCTGCAATATTTGAACTGATCGAACAGGAAAAATGGCGTCAAACGAAAGGACTTGAACTTATTGCCAGTGAGAATTATGTAAGCCAGCAGGTCATGGATGCCATGGGTTCCGTGTTGACCAATAAGTACGCCGAAGGACTTCCCGGAAAGCGGTATTACGGTGGTTGCGAGATAGTTGACAAGGTGGAGGAGCTTGCGATCGAGCGTGTAAAGAAACTTTTCGGTGCTGTTTGGGCCAACGTTCAACCCCACAGCGGTGCACAGGCAAATGCCGCTGTAATGCTAGGTTGCTTGGAACCCGGTGATACCATTCTTGGTTTCGACCTTAGCCATGGCGGACACCTTACGCATGGTAGTCCTGTGAATTTCAGCGGGAAGCTTTACAAAGCCACTTTCTATGGAGTGGAAAGGGAGACCGGAACCGTGAATATGGATACCGTGGCAGAAATAGCACGCCGCGAAAGACCCAAGTTGTTGATCTGTGGTGCTAGTGCATACAGCAGGGATTGGGACTATGCGCGGTTCAGAGCAATTGCCGATGAGGTTGGCGCGCTGCTTCTTGCTGATGTGAGCCACCCTGCTGGATTGATCGCCACGAAGTTGCTGAACGACCCGTTGCCGCATTGTCACATTGTTACCACCACTACCCACAAGACGTTGCGCGGCCCACGAGGTGGGTTGATCATGATGGGCAAGAATTTCGATGACCCAAGGGGGCGTAAAACACCGAAAGGGGATATACGATCCATGGTATCCATACTGGACGGAGCAGTTTTCCCCGGCACGCAAGGCGGTCCATTGGAACACGTGATCGCGGCTAAGGCAGTGGCGTTCTTAGAAGCGTTGGATCCATCATTCATCACCTACCAGAAACAAGTGCTCGCCAACGCCAAGGTGATGGCTGAGTCTTTCATGACCTTGGGCTATGATGTAATAAGTGGTGGAACTGACAATCACTGCATGTTAGTGGACCTAAGGAACAAGAACATTACAGGCAAAGAAGCTGAACGTGTGTTAGGCCTTGTGGATATCACCGTTAACAAGAACATGGTGCCATTTGATACACAAAGTCCGTTCGTGACAAGTGGAATACGGATCGGCACTCCAGCGATTACGACACGGGGACTGAAGTCATCGGAATGCGCTCGGATCGTAGAACTTATTGATGCAACCATAGAGAAACGCGATGACACAGCAGAACTTGATCGTATACGGGTCCAAGTTGGTGATATGATGAGCTTGTTGCCACTTTACAGCTAAGTATTGATACAATTTTACTGATCGTTTAATTAAGGATGCTGTTGACCCGGTGTCCTATCAACGTGAGATCCGCATCTAAATTCTTCTCAATTCGTTACGATCATAAACTCTTACTGATCGCATTTCTGCTTGCCGTACTACCCCGAAACACGAGTGCCACAACGCCTTCGCACCCGGCCTCTAAAGGATCCTTCTTCGTGTACTGGGGATACAATCGTTCCATGTACAGTTGGAGCGATATTCACTTTGATGGGAGCAACTATGACTTCACGTTACGGCATGTGCAAGCAAGTGACCGGCAGGTACCCTTCAGCGTGAAGGAATACTTCAACCCCAAGAATATCTGGATACCACAATACAATTACCGGATCGGCTATTTCCTGAAGGACCGCTGGGCAATTTCACTAGGGCTGGACCATATGAAGTACGTGGTGGACCAAGGACAGACTGTTCGAATGGATGGTTCAGTGAGCCCAGATCGTTCAGCGCGTTATGGCTCTGACGTAGGACTATCCCGCGATGTTGTGATCGAACCTGAACTGTTGACGTATGAGCATTCGGACGGATTGAATTTGCTCAGTGTGGACCTGGACCATTATGATCTGCTCTGGATGAGCAAGAACGAGCGTTACTACCTGCGTGCTTATGAGGGATTGCATGTTGGTCCGGTGATCCCAAGAACGGATGTGCGCTTATTCGGCGAGGGCATCAATAACCGGTTCAATATTGCCGGTTACGGGGTTGGGGCGCAGGTGGGGCTACACCTCACATTCCTGAAACACTTCTTTCTACGCAATACGCTGAAGGCAGGATGGATAGACCTGCCGAACGTGCTGACGACCGGTAAAAGCGAAGACCATGCGGGACAGCATTTCTGGTTCGTGCAACATGCTGTGGTCCTAGGAGGTCAGTTCCGGATATGGAGCAAACACGAGTAACCACCGTGTGCCGCAAACGGACTTGAACGAAAAAAGCCCTGCACATTGCTGTACAGGGCTTTTGAATAATGGTCGTTCAGAATTACTTCTTTGCGTGGCAATCCGCAGAGCACTTGTGCCCTTCTTCGCCACACGCGTATGCATGCGCTTCGCCTTTGCACGCCTCTGTGCACACATGTGCTTTCATTGCACCGTGGTCATGTCCTGCTTCTGCGTGTCCATGTCCATCACCTGCTTCTGCTTTAGCATGGTCGCACTTTGCGCTTTTTGACTTTCCTGCACAGCAAGAAGCAGCTTTTGCTTCGCCCTTCGTAGCCTCCTTCGCTTCACCTTTCACCGCCTCAGTTGCTTCAACAGCACCTTCCTTTACGGTTTCAGTAGCTTCAACAGCACTTTCTTTAACCGCATCGGCGGCCTGTTCGGTCTTTTCTGTCGCGTCTTTTACAGGCGTAGCAGGCTCAGTCTGAGCATTAGCAGCACCTAGGGATCCTAGCAACATAACGAGGGTCAAGAACTTCTTCATTTGGTTTGGGTTGGTTTAAGATCTGGGCAAACACAAATACAGTGCCAAGAAAGGCTAACTCGCTCCATTCACACTACTGTAGTAGATCTCCATAGATCCTAGCACACATGTTCTGGTTATGGATCGACAGAATTCACATTTCCATGGCGCATTCGACCCATAGAGGCTGTTCAATGTTTCATGATCCGGACCTGGTGCATTCTCCCGTTCTCCAATACCCGCGCTACATATGTACCGGATGCATAGGTCGAAATGTCGATGATATTCGCAGAAAAGGAGAACGAGAGCGACCGACCTAGCATATCGAACATCTGGATATTGGCAGCGCTAAGAGGAACGTTTGATCTTATGAGAACCGACCCTGAAGTCGGATTCGGATAAACGATCAGTTCGTCATTATTCAATTCGTCAACGCCTAAAGTGTTGCAATCAATAGCACCGTTCAAATAACCGGACCTGCTGGCAATGAACGACTTCAAGCCGAAGATCGTCCCTCCTCCTGGACCTCCACCCGTGGTGATATTACCCTCAATGTTCAGCGTGAATTGGGCCGTAGTGTATTGCTTGTTCGGGTCTGCCGCTACGTGATCCTGGATCAACGTCTTGAGCACATCGATCTTCGGATCCAGATAGCTACTGTTGAAATTCCCGAGAGCTGCGCAATACTGCACTTCGTAATCATGATAAAGCCCCCCGTTATTGAAGATCTTTGATAGATGTGGGCGACCTGAAGCCACATAATTCGGTGCCAAATCCAATAAATTTCCAACTCCTTGAGCGCCGTAAGAACCAAACGCCTCATTCCCATCCCACTTGATCCAATTCCATTTGAACGTTGTGCTGTCGTGGTAGAGGTAATAGTTGCGAGCGGAGTTGATGTAGCTATCCAGATTGCTGAACATATTGTCCAGTGCCAACGAACGCAACATCGGGTTCCACTCCCACTGCTGTGGATATTGCGACTGGAGGTCGGCCGCGTTGGAATTGTTCAGTAGATCCAACAAGGCGAGCAGATCACTCCAGTCGTTCTCGGTCTCGTTCGTTTTCAACTCGTATTTCGCCGAATAATTGTTCTGATCAGTACCGTAATAGGCCATGTCGGCCGCATTACCGCTTCCACTAGGCCCTCCACCAAAATTATCTCCCGCCTTGAACAAATTGCCATTATTATCATCCACCCAACGGTCCAGGAAATTCTTGTCCACGGGTTCAACCATGTCATAGAATCCCCAGAAGGTTCCGTTCATGGATACGTTGGCGTATGAAACACGTGGTGCGAGAACACCTTGTTCGCGTGCATAGTCGAAAAAGACCTTTTCACGCATGAAGGTCGGGTCCTTGAAGCAGTTGTTGAAGTGTGCCTTGGTCATACCATGGTATTTCTGGCCACTGATATTGTCATTGAAGTCGATCTTGAAACTCTTCTTATTTCCGGGATGCCCGTAGGTGCTATTCCCTTTTAGATCAACCTCAACGCTAGAATAGGTGTGGGATCCCGTAAGATCAGTGACGGTCACATCCGCCGTTAGTGTTTCGCCCACGTCGTTGGTGTAATGCGTGGTGAGGGTGTTCCAGAAATCGGGATCCGCGAACGTCAAATTCACTGTAACCACTTGGTCCACACTGAAAAGACTATCGCTGGGTGCGGTCTGGGCGGAAACACCAGCAGTGATAAGAACTGCCAAAGCAAAGTAAAAGATCGGATGGTTCGCATAGGTCATCAGAATGGTAAAGCAAATGTAAAAATCAGATCCAAGGATGGATAGGCTTGAACCCGGTGGTCGAAGTTATTGGACGACGACAACGCAGATATCCTTCGAACTACGATCTTCGCATCAATGTCCACCGCGAACTTATTTTCCGAATTCCCTTCGCTTGATGCAGCAGCTTGGGAAAAATTGATCCTGAAAGAACTGAAAGGCAAGGATCCAAGTACGATCGATGTGACCCTGCCCGACGGTAGTTCCATGCGCCCTTTTGCGACGCAGACCAACGGGGCTGTTGATGGATATCGACGTGGTGCCAAGCAACACGGCAACCCGTGGCGCATTGGCGTGGAGGCTGCTCTCGGAGATACAGATGCGAACGACCGGACCCTTGAAGCCTTGATGGGAGGTGCCGACCAGATCATAATTTCCGGTGATAACATCGATGCATTACCTGAATTGCTGAAGGATGTGCTACTGAACGGTGTAGATATTCAACGGATCCCGCACGAGGCGTTGCCATGGTTGCTCAAAGAAGCGGATCGGCAAAAGGTCGGTTTGAATGAACTGAGTCTTCTTATCTATTGTCCGTCTACGGAAATGGAAGCTTTGAACGCACGGTTGAAAGGTTGCCCAAATGTGCGTTTCGAAGAAGTGGATGATCTGCAACATGGCACCATAGCATCCAAGCGTGCCCTTGAACGTGGCAAGGAAAGCATGGAACGAATGCTTACCAATGGATTGTCAGTAGATGATGCGTGCGCCAGAATTCAATTCACACTACACCTCGGTGATGACCTGTTCAAGGAAGCTGCGCGCATCCGCGCCTTCCGCGAGGCTTGGGCCAATGTGGTTTCAACGTTCAGGCCGGAACATTCATGCTCGCACAACACATGGGTGCAGTGCGTGGTGCAATACCCGAAGGAAGTTGCTTCACCACATGAGAATTTGATCCGTGCAACACTGCAAGCGGTCAGTGCAATTGCCGGCGGTTGCGATGGTCTGTTGATCCCCGTTCCGGAATTACCCGAAGGGGATCTGCTGGCGCGAAGAGTTATTCGCAACATCCATCACTTGTTAAAGGATGAAGGATTTTTAGGTCGAGTAGCAGATCCGCTTGGAGGCAGCTATATCGTAGAAAAATTGACGGACGCTTTGCTTGACCAGAAAATCAGACGATCAGATGATCAGATCATCGGAAAATCAGAAAATGGCGGGAATGAAGACAGATCGCAGGCAATTCCAAACCGCGAAGAAATTCCGTTAAAACCTTTTTACACGGCACTCGATACCAAAGCGCTGGAGCACCTTCGTTTCGGTGCAGGTGCCCCACCCTATTTGCGTGGCCCGTATGCAAGTATGTACACGATCCGGCCATGGACGATCAGGCAGTATGCAGGTTTCAGCACGGCTGAAGCGAGTAACGCATTCTACCGCAGGAACCTTGCAGCAGGGCAAATGGGATTGAGCGTCGCCTTCGACCTGGCTACGCACCGCGGTTACGATAGCGATCACCCGCGCGTTACTGGTGATGTTGGTAAAGCAGGCGTGGCCATCAGCAGTGTGGAGGACATGAAGATCCTGTTCGACAGCATTCCACTGGATAAGATGAGCGTGAGCATGACCATGAACGGCGCGGTGTTGCCCATCATGGCCTTCTTCATTGTTGCGGCGGAAGAACAAGGCGTTGATCCAGCATTGTTGCAGGGCACGATCCAGAATGACATCCTGAAGGAATTCATGGTGCGCAATACGTACATCTATCCGCCCGCACCGAGCATGCGGATCGTTGGTGACATTTTCTCTTACTGCGCCAAGAAGATGCCAAAATTCAATAGCATCAGCATCAGCGGCTACCACATGCATGAAGCCGGTGCGCCTGCGGATCTGGAGCTCGCGTACACACTCGCTGACGGGATCGAGTATGTGCGCACGGGTATCGCGGCTGGCATGGAGGTGGATGAGTTCGCCGGTCGTCTAAGTTTCTTCTGGGGTATCGGAATGGACCTTTTCATGGAAGTCGCCAAAATGCGCGCGGCGCGCGTGTTGTGGGCAAAAATGTTGAAGGAGGTTGGTGCGAAGGATCTGAAAAGCATGGCGCTTCGCACGCATTGCCAAACCAGTGGCTGGAGCCTTACCGCCCAAGATCCTTACAACAACGTAGCTCGCACAACGGTCGAGGCCTTGGCTGCTGTGCTGGGTGGCACGCAAAGCCTGCACACGAATTCGTTGGATGAAGCCATTGCATTACCCACGGACTTCAGCGCGAAGATCGCACGCGACACGCAGATCTACTTACAGAAACAAAGTGGCATCACGCAGTACATGATCCACTCGGCGGAAGTTTTTATGTGGAAAGCCTAACCAACGAACTTGTACATAAAGCCTGGGCGCGGATCAAAGAGGTGGAAGAACTCGGCGGCATGTCGAAAGCGATAGAGACCGGACTGCCCAAAATGCGCATCGAAGAGGCTGCTGCAAAACGCCAAGCACGTATCGATACTGGTAAGGATCACATCATCGGTGTGAATGCTTTCGTGACGGACGATGAGACGAAGATGGAATTGTTGGAAGTGGACAATACGGCTGTGCGGGAGTCACAGATAGACCGCTTACGGATGATGAAGGACTTACGCGACGAAGGACATGTCGCAGCATCCTTGGCCGCATTGACGCGGGCAGCTAGCGAGGTGAATGGTGAACGTTCCATGGTAGATGGACAGTTACCTATCACCGAGCACCAGAACAATCTCCTCGAACTCGCGGTCACAGCCGCTAGACACCGAGCTACACTAGGAGAAATAAGCGATGCACTTGAACTAGTTTACGGTCGTTACCACGCCGTGCAACGAACCATTAGTGGTGTATATGCCGCAGGATCCATGGATGACCCAACAATGAAAGAGGCCATGAAAATGGCTGAAGAATTCGCAAAAGCAGAAGGCCGTCGCCCGCGCATTCTCGTCGCAAAAATGGGACAGGATGGCCACGACCGCGGCGCCAAAGTGATCGCCACCAGCTTCGCGGATATCGGCTTCGATGTGGACATTGGACCGCTCTTCCAAACACCACAGGAAGTAGCCAAACAAGCGATCGAGAACGATGTGCATGTGCTTGGAATCAGCAGCCTTGCTGGGGGCCACAAGACCTTGGTGCCTGAAGTGATCAAGGAATTACGCGAGAAATACGATCGCGGAGATATCCTTGTAGTGGCTGGCGGTGTGATCCCGCCGAACGATTATGCCTTTTTGAAAGAGGCAGGATGTTTTGATGTGTTCGGGCCTGGGACGAAGATTCCTGTGGCGGCGAAGGGGATCATTTCGAAATTAAATACAATGAACGATCCATCTAGCACCTTTTCCGTCGATCCTCGGGTTTGTGCCGAATAAATTCTGTTCAGGCCCAGATACCACAATCACCTGCGACCGCAACTGGGACTTACATCAGGCGCTACTGGATTCTATTGTCATGAACCGACGCTGGAACAATCGAGCTTTGCAAACCGGAACGAAGCCTTGCGGAGATTGAACGACGGGGCCGCACGTGGATCAAGCCGTTTCCTGGCCAATCGACACACGCACGGGATCTATGCTTCTATTCATAGAATTTTGAAAATCTAAGACGCTATCCGACTCCAATTCACGCTACGGCCACGGACTGACCCAATTGGTTTTCACGTCCGGAATGCGCCCAAACGGACCCAACGGTCGCTGCGCGCCTGAATTGGCTATTCAATATGTAACTACAAGCACACGCTGAAACGGGCGAACAGGTGGAACTATTTGGCAGGTGGCTATTCCGCATCGGGGCAATTCGCATTAGGGCAGGGACACTTGACCGAACTACGTCCATTCTGGAAAATCCTTGAATTCCGCCGACAGTTGCCCTGAACCTGGGCCGGAAGTGATTTCGTTGTTCCTAAACTCAAAGCGGAATTACATCGATTTGGAAGGACATACCCACCTGACATTCCAGTTACGCTTGCTTCCTTTAAACATCATAAAAGATCATTTTTAACATCAATGATGCTTATGAACATCTATTAAGGTGAACTAATTCGAATATGGATGCGTATATTTGTGGTATAAAAGCAACGTTATATTCCCAAATTGCCGTTTACGATGTCTACGAACAACATCAACTGGAAGATCCTGAAGGACGAAATGATCTTGGAACAGCTGGGCAAGGAGCTGCGCCGCATGCGTTTGGAACGCAACCTTAGCCAAGCCAAGGTTGCCGAACGGGCCGGTCTGGATCGCACAACCGTTGTAAAGCTGGAGGCCGGTCGTGCCGCTACGTTGCTCACCGTGGTGCAGGTACTTCGCGCTATTGGCAAATTGGAATTGCTAGATGCCTTCCATGAAGTGCCGCAGCCAACGCCATACATGTTGGTCGAAGCCCAAGCGGAGTACCTGAAGAAGCAGCGTAAAAGAGCCGGTCCGCAATCATCTGGTATCGTGCCACCCAAGCCTAAAAGCACATGGTAACGCATGCAGCCGTTCTACTTTGGGGCAAACCTGTCGGCCTGGTGATCTGGGATGATCGACTGCATAGCGCGCAATTCCAATACGACCGTGATTTCGCGAATGGCAACCTGAACGTGGCACCAGTGATGATGCCGCTTTCGAGAGCGCGGGGCGGCGACGAAGTATTCACTTTCGGCAACCTGCGCGATGAGACTTTTAAGGGTCTGCCAGGGCTGTTGGCTGATTGTCTGCCGGACCGTTTCGGGAACACCTTGCTGAACGCGTGGTTGCGCACACAGGACCGCGATCCCGGAACGGAAAACCCGGTGGAGCGCCTGTGCTACCTCGGGCATCGGGGCATGGGAGCGTTGGAGTTCGAGCCTTCGCACGGCGAGTTGGAAGCCAGCAGCGAGGCCTTGCAAGTGGATGAACTGGTGCGCGTGGCGCGCAATGTGACGGAACAGAAAGAAGCGTTCAAGACGACGCGCAAGAAGGGCGATCAGGAAGCACTGCTGGACATCATCCAAGTGGGCACTTCTGCAGGTGGCGCGCGGGCGAAGGCGATCGTGGCCTTCAATGCGAAGACGGGGGAGGTGCGGAGCGGGCAGATCGACGGTTTGAATGACTTTACCTATTGCCTGATCAAGTTCGATGGCGTGACGAACACATCGCTCGGCGACCCGAAAGGCTACGGCCGGATCGAATACGCTTACTACCTGATGGCTCGAGCTTGCGGGATCGAGATGATGCCGTGCCGTCTGCTGGAAGAGCATGGTCGTGCGCACTTCTTGACGCAACGTTTTGATCGCGTGGTTGACAAAGATGGCAAGACGCACCGGCTGCACATGGCAACCCTATGCGGCGTTGCGCACATGGATTTCAATGACCCGCTGGCCTACAGCTACGAGCAAGCCTTCGCCGTGATGCGTTTACTGAGCCTGCCCTACCCTGCTGCCGTGGAGTTCTTCCGCCGGATGTGCTTCAATGTGATCGCCCGAAACTGTGATGACCACACGAAGAACACCTCGTTCTTGATGGATCCGCAAGGCGATTGGCATTTGAGCCCAGCCTACGACATGACCTTCGCCTATGACCCGAAGAACCCTTGGCTGAAGCAACACCAGATGAGCATCAACGGCAAGCGACTGGACATCACACGCGAAGACCTGATGGTGGTGGCGAAGGACATGAACATCAAGAAGGCCGACTTGATCATTGATGAAGTGGTGGCTGGTGTGAAGACGTGGAAGAAATGTGCGAAGAAGGCGGAGGTGGACCCAAAGCAGGTAGCGGCAATCGGAAAGTTGCACCTGATCCGGATCTGACCCACCGTAGGATGGACACCACTTCCAATCCGCTGAAAGTACCTCGAGGCTCCCGCAGTGGTGGCTACCGCCCCATGGCCTGCCGTATGATCGGAGCCATACTCGTGTAGTAGTCTGCAATATCCTCCACCTGAAGTTGGCAGCATCCATCGTCCCGCCCAAGGGCAGTGGCACTTTGATCCCCAGGATCTCCGTCACCGTGAATTCAAGGTCCGGAAGTACACTTGGGTGGCCTTGTACAATCGGTCGTCCAGAAAAGTTGGCAGCACCTTGTTCTTGCGGAAGCCAATGACCAAGGCCATTGGTATAGAGGCAATGCTCACTTCCCCAATAACTCAATGTGATCGGATCCAGAATGCACATGGGTGCGACGCCGCCTTTCGTATCGAAATCCTCCAGGATCAGCAAGGCACCATATGCATTGCGTCCTATCACCTTGCGTCGGCCTTCTGCTTCTGGTAGCAGGAAAGACCAGGTCTCGAGCAAGGGGTCGAGTACATCGAGATCCTGGGAGAAGAGGTGCAGGAACCCGTCCTGGAAGCGCCCGCATCCGAACTCCGTGAATAGTTCCTTATTCATCATTTCATCCAGCATCCGGGCAAAGCGAATGCGCTGTTCGGGTCCTTGATCGCCTTTACCGAAACGCCCCATGAAGGCTTCGCTCAACATGCCTACGACACAAGTATACGAACTGATCGCAAAGGTCTAGACCTTTCAACGCACAACACTTCGCTCCTGATGCATCCGCAACATTATCAGCACTTGGCCACGGCCTATGATATAAACTTCGCGTAAGACCTGAGGAACCTCTAGTCCTAGCAACCAGATGATCAATATGCGACATCACCCGCAGCGACCTATTGGTGGTGGCGAAGGAGATGAACATCAAGAAAGCCGTGGTGATCATCGATGAAGTGCTGTCAGGTGTGACACACTGGAAAAAGTTTGCGAAGAATGCGGAGGTCCATACAAAGCAGATCGCAGCTATCGGTGAGTTGCACTTGGTCATTATCTGTGAGCCCATATCTTAGCGATCATGGAGCGCCCAGCACATCTACCAACCATATCCTTCTTCAAGGACCGACGACCACCGACAGTTGAGGCCCCCTTGGTCGTGTTGATGAGCGCTTGCCTCGGAGGGATACACTGCGGCGTGGATGGCAGCACCAACGGCGACCATGGATCACTGCGCTCATGGCTGGTGCGTCCTGAGGTGCGTCTTGTAAAGTTCTGCCCTGAGGACTTTTCCTTTGGAACACCTCGAATGACACCGGACAGTCATGGCGGCAATGGCTTCGATGTGCTTGATGGCAAAGCGCGATCCTTGGCTGAAGACGGAACAGATTGGACGGACGGAATGGTGAAGGCAGCCTGTGAGATGAGCGACCTGGCGTTGCGCGAAAAAGTGGAGCTGGCTATCCTAATGGATATGAGCGGCGCTTGTGGCAGCACAGTGACCTATCAAGGATCTAGGTTCTCCAATAACAAGGTCTATCAACAAGGCCCTGGCGTTGCTGCGGCAGCGCTGATCCGCGCAGGGATACCCGTGATCTCTCAACGCGATGAACACTCATTACAACTCCTGTTCGATCTTCTGAATGGAACGAGCAGTGCTGAACAAGCGATGGACCATTGGGAGAAGGAATGGTACCAGAGCTATTTCAGGAGCAAAGAAGTGTAGCATGTCCAAACACAAACTCGACCTCCACGACATCTTCAATAAAGGCCAGCAGATCGACCGGGCATTGGATGAAGCCATGGAACACTGTGTGGAACGCCGCATCCCTATCCTGGAGATCATCCCCGGAAAAGGCAGCGGGCAATTGAAGAAGAAGGTGATCCGCTACCTCCAACTGTCACACGTGAAGAAGTTGTACCATCGGATCGATAAGGACAGTGACAATTTCGGGCGGTTGTTCGTCCGTTTCAAACATTGAACGTGATCAGCCCCGGATGATCGTTCCACGCTCTTCGGGGTGACTGATCGGACAATGGCATATGGCGTACTGACAGTCCGTCCGGAAGTCACTTGTGGCGTGCGAATTGTAAACCGATGATGCTCGCGATCGTCAATGCCATTATTGAACGTCGGATCAACTCCCCGCAAATTCCTTTTCCACCTGAATAATGCCAGTCGATACATCCAAGAAAAACACAAGCATGTCATGGAAACAGGCGTTCTGGCAGTTCATCTGGCCGCGCCGTAAGCATGTTGGCGTTGGGTTGGTGCTGATCCTGATCAGCCGCTTGGCGAGCTTGGTACTGCCCGGTGCTTCGAAGTATTTGATCGATGATGTGATCGTGAACAAGGACATGCAGATGCTCTACTGGTTGTTGGGCGCAGTGGTCCTGGCGATCGCAGTGCAGAGCGTTACTTCATTCCTATTGACCAAGTTGCTGAGCGTAGAAGCACAACACATGATCAGTCAGCTGCGCACTGATGTGCAACGCAAGATCCTCTCACTGCCGATCAGCTTTTTCGACAGCACGAAAAGTGGTGCATTGGTCAGCCGGATAATGACCGATGTTGAGGGGGTTCGCAACCTCGTGGGTACCGGATTGGTGCAGCTGGTGGGAGGTACCATTACAGCATTGATCTCCATGGTGCTGCTCTTGCGGATCAGCCCACTGATGACCGTTTACACCTTATTGCCAGTGGGGATCTTTGCATTCGTGGCGATGAAGGCTTTCGCCAAGATCCGTCCGATCTTCAAAACACGTGGAGTGATCAACGCTGAAGTGACCGGAAGACTTACCGAAACGTTGAACGGCGTTCGTGTGATCAAAGGATTCAATGCAGAAGAGCAAGAGAACAGGATCTTTGAGAACGGCGTGGATCGTTTGTTCCAGAATGTAAAGCAAAGCTTGACGGCCACCGCGCTGATCACCAGCAGCAGTGCATTCCTATTGGGACTTGCCAGTGCCGGGATCATGGGCATTGGCGGTTGGCAGATCATTGAAGGTAAGTTGACCATCGGTGAATTCTTGGCGTTCACCTTGTACCTCGGATTCATGATCGCCCCGATCGTGCAGATGAGCAATATCGGCAGTCAACTTACGGAGGCATTTGCTGGGCTGGATCGTACGGAAGAGATCATGAACATGGCAGCCGAAGATCTGGCTGAAGAGCGTCCGATCAAACTGTCCTCGATGAAGGGCGATATCGTTTTCGAGGATGTACACTTCGCCTATGATGAAGGAAAAGAGGTACTACACGGCATTTCGTTCAAGGCTAGCGCAGGTAGTGTTATAGCTCTCGTGGGTAGTTCCGGAAGTGGTAAAACAACCATCGCAAGTTTGGCAGCGAGCTTCTTGAAACCCGCAAAAGGAATGGTAACGATCGATGGGCAGGACCTGAGCAAGGTGAGCCTCGCGAGCTACCGACAATACCTCGGCGTTGTCCTGCAGGACGATTTCCTCTTCGAAGGAACGATACGCGAGAACATTCTTTTTCCGCGACCGCTTGCAACCCAAGAACAACTTGACAAGGCCGTGAAAGCAGCCTACGTAAGCGAATTCACGGATCGTATGGAACTCGGACTTGATACCGTGATCGGTGAACGCGGTGTGAAGCTCAGCGGAGGCCAACGCCAACGTGTAGCCATTGCACGCGCTATGCTGGCAGACCCGAAGATCTTGATCCTCGATGAAGCAACAAGCAACTTGGACACAGAGAGCGAAAGCTTGATCCAGAAAAGCTTGAACGAATTGGTAAAGGACCGAACAACCTTCGTGATCGCTCACCGCTTAAGCACCATCCGCAAGGCAACAGAAATTCTAGTGATCGAACAAGGCCTTATCGCTGAACGTGGAACACATGATGATCTGATCGCTAAGGAAGGACGGTATTACGACCTGTATACGTACCAGTCGAGGATCTAATTCAAGGTGAATAGCGAATGGTGAATGAGATACCAGACGAGGTCAATGTTGAATTGGATCCATCCTATTCACCTATCGCCCATCACCATTCACTGTGTTAAACCCCTTCACTTCCCCGTTTGGCGAACCAGAGGTTATGCTTCGTGCCCTTGTTGCCTTTTGCATGGACCTTAATTTCTTCAACCCGAAAGCCTGCCATACCGAGGCGTTTCGTGAACGGGGCATCTGGATCGGTACTCCAAACAGCGAGGATCCCATTGGGTTTCAAGGCTGCATAGGCTGATCGTAATCCGCGGTGTGAATACAATCGGTTGTTGCTTTTCTGCGTCAAACCTACCGGTCCATTATCCGTGTCAAGCATGATCACATCGTACGTTCCGTTGGATGCTCGGATCAGCTCCAATACATCCACCACCTTCACTTCGGAGCGCGGATCGTTCATTGGGTTTCCGGCGCGTTCGCCCAATGGTCCTTCATTCCACTTTACCACTTCAGGAACAAGCTCGGCGACCACAATTTTGGCATTAGGGCCGGTGTATTTCAGCGCGGCAGCGAGCGTGAATCCCATTCCCAGCCCACCGATCAACACGGTCGCTTCTTTCGAATTCTTTACCTTGTTCAGAGACAATTCTGCAAGTGCATCTTCAGAATCATGCAGCGCAGTACTCATAAGGTCACCTTGGATCCCCACCACTTCGATCGCGAATTCTTCACCGCGTTGATGGAATCGCAACTCGCCTCCGTTGTTGGGAACCTGAGCCGTATCCAGCAATTTATTGATCCGCATTTTCATGAAGAGGGTCGCCCTAGCTTGTGCCAATGGCGGTGCAAGGTGGCGAATAGATATCACTCACGAAAGATCAAAAAGCTATTCGCCGCAAGGTCATTGCGCCTTTTACACGCTCACTTTCATCGTTGCTCAACCAGATCGCATACACGGCAATGAACGCGAATGCCATTTCCGGGATGCCCATGAAAAGAGCAGTAGCGATATGAAAGATCGCGCCGATGATCAATATCGGAACACGTGTCCTACAGAACCAGACCGCTATAGGCAAGAGAAATTGTAACGCAAGAACAGACCACGTGAGCAGCACGGTGATCATCGAAAAATCGGCTAACCAAGCCGGGCCAAATGCACTATCCGAAACTGCGATCCCCACCGCTGTTCCATCCAACCAGCTGGTACCGGTAAGCTTGTAAATACCTGTTACGAAATAGGCAAGGATCAATTGGATCCGGATCATCCAGAAAGCCGAAGTACTTGCGAGTTCATGTAACGCGTTTTCACGACCCAATGACAGAAATATATTCCAGAAAAGCACGTTGGCAACCAGTTGTTGGCCGCCACTTCCGGCCATCCATGCCCGGTCCATTAGGTTGGTGTAGCATAGCCAAACCACTAATGCGCTCCACCACCTAAAAGGACGGAACAGATTGTACAGGCTAAGGATAACCAACAGAACAACTGCCAAATACACCGAACCCTCAGAACCTTTCGCACTGAGAAAATGGGTTACCCAGCCCAACTTTCCGGGCACTGGAAGTGGCGGTGAGATAGGATATAACCACAACCATTCTGCACTGTAAAGCGCGGACAATAAAAACCCGAGCACCCATAAATGGATCGCCTTTTCATAGAACCGTACCGATGTCCACTGCACGTTCATTGACCGGTGGTCTTAAGTTTCGTGATACGCACTGTACGCTCCGTTGGTATTGTGGGATCATCAATGCATTCTTCTCGAAGTTGGAACTCCAGATCACCGATCTCTCGTTCAATATCACCGACCATCCGCTTCATGGCACGGACCATTTCCGGTCTCGGTAAGCTGTCGCGTTGCGCTAATTCCGACTGAATGGATCGTGCGATGGTCTGCGCCATACGGTGCTGCAAATACCCTCTGCCTTGGTCGATCGGGCGGATGTCGCTTTCGTTCAAGATCACTTGAATTGAACACGAACAGTGCGGGGGATCTGGCGCAAAAAGTTGCCATGACTGGTGAAGCAAGGGCCGTACATAAGCGATGGACAATGACCGGAATACGCCCGGAACGAATTGCACGGGCAACGTATACGCTAACAACAGCAACGTATGTAGCCCTACAACAATGATCACAACCCAGCGGTTCCTAAACGACATCGGAACAAGAATACGGCGCGATGGTGGAAAGTGTTTTCAAGATGCGACCTTTGCGACCACGATCAGACCATTGCACAAAACCGATCGGATAGTCAATATGAGCATCCCCGCGAACGACCCAAACCTAAGCTCTTGGATATCTGTACCTGCCAACAGCGACTTTCCTATTCAGAACATCCCCTTTGGAATTGGCAGCTTTAATAGTGATCGGCGTGCCCCCATGACACGGCTCGGTGATCATGTTGTTGACCTCAGCATTCTATTCGAAGCAGGCCTGCTGAATGATCTTGGACTTTCGGTCGGTGCGTTCGATACACCTTCACTCAATGCTCTTTTACGGCTCGGAAAACCAACGATGCGCAACTTGCGCCAGCGATTGAGCGAGCTTTTCCGTGAAGACAACTCTAAACTTCGGGATGATAGCGACCTGCGAGAAGCAGCCGTATTGCCAGTGGATCAAGTGACCATGTACCTGCCCGTGGAGATCGGTGATTACACGGATTTCTTCAGTAGTAAGGAACATGCAACCAACACCGGCACTATGTTCCGCGATCCGGCCAACGCGCTTTTACCCAACTGGCTACATATTCCGGTTGCCTATCATGGCCGTTCCAGCAGCATAATCCCCAGTGGAACTCCCATCCGCAGACCAATGGGCCAAACACGCCCGGACCCCAATGCACCGCCTGTTTTCGGTGCTTCCAAATTGCTCGATTTTGAACTTGAAATGGGCTTCATTACGTTCGATGGACAGCCTTTGGGTGAACGGATCGGCATTGAAGATGCTGAAGACCACATTTTCGGATTGGTCCTGTTCAACGACTGGAGCGCTCGGGATATTCAAGCGTGGGAATATGTTCCGCTCGGGCCTTTCCTCTCTAAGAATTTCGCTAGTAGCATGAGTGCTTGGATAGTAACATTGGATGCATTGGAACCCTTCCGCGTGGAAGGTCCTGCACAGGATCCTGCGCCATTGCCTTACCTCCAGTTCAAGGGCCAACGGTCATTTGATATCGCTTTGGAAATGGCCATTCAACCAAAAGGCGGCAAACCTTCTACCGTATGCAAGAGCAACTTCAAATACATGTACTGGAACATGGCTCAACAGTTGGCTCACCATACGGTGAACGGCTGCAACATCCGTTGTGGCGACCTTTTGGCAAGCGGCACGATCAGTGGCCCTACGCCGGATAGCTACGGAAGTATGCTGGAACTCTCTTGGCGGGGTACCAAGCCCCTAACGCTCGCCGATGGCAGTGAACGCAAGTTCATCCAGGATGGTGATACCGTGATACAACGCGGTCACTGCGAAAAAAATGGTGTGCGGATCGGTTTTGGTTCCGTTGAAACCAAGGTACTTCCTGCAAATTGACAGACGGCCAATTAATATTACCCAACTCTCGAAGACCGTACTGACTCTCCATATCTTTGTTAGGATGATCGATCACCTAGTATTGCTCAATGGATAAGGCAGGCGGTAACACAGTGCCTCAAGTTATTACTAGTGGCACCAAGCCGGTGATCGACCTCGTAGCAGAGAACGAGGAGATACTGCGCAGATACAAAGCCTTGTTACGAAGTATTCGTGGACAACGCACTGCGGAAGAGACGCGCTTGATCCGTAAGGCATTCAACATTGCTGTTGAGGCCCATAAGACCCAGCGGCGCAAGACCGGGGAACCGTATATCTACCACCCGATCGCCGTAGCGAGGATCTGTGCAGAAGAGATCGGTCTGGGAGCTACTAGCGTTGCAGCGGCATTGTTGCATGATACCGTTGAGGATACCGACATCACGTTGGATGATGTAAAGGATCTCTTCGGACCCACCGTTGCGAATATTATTGACGGTCTTACCAAGATCAGCGGCATGCAGTTCCAGACCGGATCCGCACAAGCTGAGAACTTCCGAAAGGTCCTACTCACACTTGCACAGGATGTCCGCGTGATCCTGATCAAACTCGCCGACCGCTTGCATAACATGCGTACGTTGGGGTCAATGGCCCGCGACAAGCAATTGAAGATCGCCAGTGAGACCAGCTACCTGTATGCTCCCTTGGCCCATCGACTTGGTCTGTACAACACTAAAAGTGAATTGGAGGACCTTTCGCTGAAATATACGGAGCCGGAGATCTACGAGGAGATCAGTGGCAAACTTAAAAAGGGCGAAGCTGTCCGTAAACGATTCATCAGCCGATTCATTGTCCCGATCAGACAAGCTTTGCAAGAGGAAGAATTCCCGTTCGTCATCAAAGGCCGGCCTAAGAGCGTTTTCAGCATCTACAATAAGATGTTGAAGAAGCATGTCACATTCGAAGAAGTCTATGATGTATTCGCCATCCGTATTATCATTCAAACAAAACCGGAACTTGAAAAAGCCGATTGTTGGAAGGTCTATTCCATTGTTACTGACTATTATCAGCCGAATCCCGATCGTTTACGGGACTGGGTGAGCATACCGAAGGCGAACGGTTATGAAAGCCTGCACACCACGGTTATGAGCCCTGGTGGAAAATGGGTTGAGGTACAGATCCGTAGTGAACGGATGGACGAGATCGCCGAAATGGGATTGGCCGCGCATTACCGCTACAAGGATGAAGAAGAACATGCGTCAGCACTCGATGCTTGGTTGAACAGGATCCGTGATGTACTTGATGACCCAACATCGGATGCATTGGATTTCGTGAATGATTTCAAACTTGATCTGTTCAGCGATGAGATCGTGGTCTTCACGCCGAATGGGGAGATGCGCAACCTACCTTCCAAGGCTACCGCTCTTGATTTTGCCTATGACATTCACACACAGGTCGGTCGCCAATGCATCGGTGCCAAGGTCAACCACAAATTGGTACCGCTGAGTCAACCATTACGCAGCGGGGATCAAATAGAGATCATAACAAGTAAGAAGCAGCTACCGAAAGAAGATTGGCTTAATTACGTGGTTACTGCGAAAGCTAGACAGCGGATCAAACAATCACTCCGCGATCAGAAAAAGAAGCTCGCCGTTGTTGGAAGGGAAGCCGTGCAAGTGCAATTGCGAGCGTGGGGTGCGAAGGTGAATGCTCCGAACCTTGCCGCACTTGTGGAGTACTACCGAAGCAATTCCGCAATGGACCTGTATTATCAGGTTGCACGTGGTAAGCACGTACTGGAAACAATTGTTGATGTCTCGGTGAGAACCGGAAAGCTGATCCTGCCTAAACGTAAGCGCCCGGATGACGAACGGTCACTTGAAGAAGTCGTTGCGGAAATACGAGGTGAACAACATGGCTCGTTGCTCATTGGTGATGATCTACAAAAGATAGATTACAAATTGTCGTCCTGCTGCAACCCGATAGCCGGTGATGACGTTTTTGGTTTCATCACGTTGGATGAAGGGATCAAGATACATCGCGTTAATTGCCCGAACGCAGTCCAGTTAATGAGCAATTTTGCCTATCGTATCGTTAAGGCTCGTTGGAAAGGAAAGGATACGGTCGAGTTCTTGGCCGGCATCAAATTCAGTGGGATAGATGATGTGGGCCTGGTAAACAAGATAACGACCATTATCAGCCATGAACACAATGTGAATATGCGTGCCATCAGTTTCGAAAGCCATGATGGTATTTTCGAAGGAAAGGTCATGGCATTCGTGCACGACACGGACCATCTGAACTCCTTGATGGATAAGTTGAAACGCGTTCGTGGCGTACGTTCCGTAGAACGAGTTGATCAATAGAAATGCAATATCCCGTGCTTACAAAGGCTTTTGCGAAGCGCCATACCCGGTTTCACGCATGTGGAATATGCGGTTTACATGATTGACCGGAAAATACGGCGTTGTGGATAATTACACCTTACGGGATCGCCTTCGAAAATGTACATTTGACGCATGGTAGTTCCCGAACAGACCGAGAACGTCCGACGCATATTCAGCGACTATTTGGAACAACGGGGGCACCGTAAGACCCCCGAACGCTTCGCTATTCTCACTGAGATCTATGCACATGAAGGTCATTTCGACATTGAGCGATTGTATGGTCGCATGAAGATGAAGAAATACCGCGTAAGCCGAGCGACGCTTTATAATACCATGGACCTTCTAATGGATTGCGAATTGGTGCGCAAGCATCGTTTCACAGGAAACCAAGCCCAATTCGAAAAGGCACATGCTTTCAGCCAACATGATCATGTTATCTGTTCAGCTTGCGGAAAGGTTCAGGAATTCTGCGACCCTCGCATTCAACAGATCCGCAACACCATAAGTGAAGTGATGCAATTCAACGTTCAATACCACGCATTGCAGATCCACGGAGTTTGTGGCGATTGCCAAGCCAAACGACAAAACCTATGACCGTAACAGACCGCACCACTTTCGATATTGCCGTTGCAGAAGAGCAAGGCTGTTCAGTATTCCACCTTAAGGGTCGATTAATGGACCAACAACAGGCCGACCGTTTGATGGGCGCACTGGATGAAGAGCTTGAAAAAGGAAAACACTCCGTGATCCTCGACATGACCGATCTGGCCTATATGAACAGCACCGGCCTGAACATTTTGATCAACGTGCTTACGCGCTCCAGGAATGCTGGCGGTGATACCGTAATAGCAGGAGTTTCCACAAGTGTGAGGCAACTGTTCCTGGTAACCAAGTTGGATTCCGTGTTCACGATAACGAACACAGTGGATGAAGCCGTTGCTAAGATGACCTCTTGAAGTTGGATGATCACACGAATGGACGTACTGCTCGGAGCTCAATGGGGCGACGAAGGAAAAGGTAAAGTGGTTGATGTGATCGCACCGGATTATGATGTGATCGCTCGCTTTCAAGGTGGACCCAATGCTGGTCACACACTGATCTTCGAGGGTCGCAAACATGTATTACACACCATTCCCAGCGGTGTTTTCCGTAAGGGGACGATGAACCTGGTAGGCAACGGTGTTGTGATCGATCCCGTGATATTCTTGAAAGAAGTAAAGGCGCTTGAGGCGATCGGCGTTGATGTGCGCAAGTCTTTGTTGATCTCGCGCCGTGCGCATCTGATCCTCCCAACGCATCGCGCATTGGATGCAGCGAGTGAAGCTGAAAAAGGTTCCGGCAAGATCGGCAGCACGCTCAAGGGGATCGGGCCGACATACATGGATAAGACCGGACGCAATGGCCTCCGCGTTGGAGATCTGGAGCGCAAGGACTTCAAAGAACGCTACACCTTGCTTGTCCGAAAACATGAACGGTTGCTCGGCATGTACGGTCAAGGAACGGAACTTGATCCAGCTGCGGAAGCGGAATGGATGGATTCCATAGAGACCCTGCGCAGTATGACCTTCGTTGATAGCGAGCACTATATTGATGAAGCCATGCGAAATGGCAAACGCGTCCTTGCGGAAGGTGCACAAGGAACTCTGTTGGACATTGATTTTGGTACCTATCCGTTCGTAACCAGTAGCAATACGATCAGTGCTGGCGCTAGCATAGGACTTGGCGTTGCTCCGAATCGAATTGGGAAGATCGTAGGGATCTTCAAAGCCTATTGTACGCGCGTTGGCAGTGGGCCTTTCCCAACGGAACTCGAAGATGCCACGGGTGAACACATCAGAAAAGCGGGCTTTGAATTCGGCAGCACTACTGGTCGTCCTCGCCGTTGTGGATGGTTGGATCTACCCGCTTTGAATTATGCTGTAATGATCAATGGCGTTACGGAACTCGCGATGATGAAATCCGATGTTCTCTGCGGAATGGATAAGGTACTTGTTTGCACTGGTTACAAAGTGAATGGAGCGATCACGCGACGTTTGCCCTACGACCTCACTTCAGGTGTGGAACCCGTTTATGAAGAAGTTGGCGGCTGGCCCAAAAGCACCGCATCCGATCCGATCCCGGCCGAACTTGAACGATACATTAGTATAATTGAAGAAACCGTTGGTGTTCCTGTCAATCTGGTTTCCTTGGGTCCCGACCGCGCAGAAACGATCATGCGTAACTCGATGATCGCACATTGACCAACCATATGGGTTCGCGAAAAAGTTCATCGCGGAAGAACCCGACGGATCCGGGGCCTCTGGTCCCTTTGGATCTACGCACTACGCTATTTGAATTGATCGGTGATGAGTTTCCTGCCTTTGAAAAGGCCATGGGACAGGATCCACCAACCAGCATTCGGCTCAACGCAATGAAACCCTTTGCTCTTGAAGCTGGATCCATTCCGTGGTGCAACACTGGTCGGTATTTGGACACACGTCCCGCATTCACCTTCGACCCATTGTTTCATACCGGCGCGTATTACGTTCAAGAAGCTTCATCCATGTTTTTGGAACAGGCCGTGCGGGCATCGGGTTTGCTGGATATCGATGTATTGGCATTGGACCTTTGCGCTGCTCCAGGTGGAAAAACCACACACCTGCGAAGTTTATTGTCACCCGGTTCATTGCTGGTCGCTAACGAAACTGACGATCATCGCAGATCAGCTTTGAAGGAGAATATTTGGAAATGGGGAGCCAAGAACGTAGTAATCAGCGGAAGCGATCCACGGGACCTGGTCAGAACCCCGAATGCCTTCGAACTGATCCTCGTGGATGCGCCCTGTTCCGGTGAAGGCATGTTCCGAAAGGACAGATTTGCACGTTCCCAGTGGAATCCTGGATTGGTGGACCGCTGCACCGTAGTCCAACAAAGCATACTCGCACAAGCTTGGCGATCATTGGCACCTGGTGGCTCGCTGATCTACAGCACCTGTACTTGGGAGCCGCAAGAGAACGAAGCACAGATCCGAACGCTGATCGATAAAGGCGCCGAATGCATGGATATTCCACTGGACCAAGGTTGGGGGATCGAGCGTAGTTCCTTATTTGGAACGATCGGCTACCGGTTCTATCCGCACTGTACGAATGGCGAAGGGTTCTTCCTGAGCATGGTCCGAAAACCAGGAGAACTGGTATTGCGGGAAGAGGGAAGTAGGCAAAATGATCACGAAGAAGTACGCAATTGGTTGATCGACCCTACAGAGCAATGCTTCACGGAGCAAGAAAATATTCTCTATGGCATTGATGCGAAGTGGCGGAATGTCACCATTGATCTTCAGACGGCCGTGAGAAAACTCTTGCCGGGCATTCCGGTGGCCCAGCTTAAAGGAAATGCTTGGCAACCACATCCAGCTTTGGCACTGAGTGTTCTATTGTCCCCTAAGGCATTTCAAGCCATGGACCTGGAGCGCGATGCGGCCATACGCTATCTACGTGGTGAAGCGCTATCCGCTCAGGGCGCAAGCGACGTTGGTCTTGTTTCATTTCAAGGCCTCCGAATGGGCTGGGTCCAGGGTGCTGGGAATAGATGGAACAATCGTTGGCCAACAACTTGGCGCATACGTACACAACAACCAAAGGCCCCTCCCGTATCTTGGGCCTCGTAGCCGTGATCGAACCATGAACCTAGTTCAAGTGTATAGCATAGCGGAGCGATCAAAGGCTCCGTTATGATCGATAGTTTCCTCGATTGGTTCGAAGAACATAAAGTGGGAGTGATCGGCACGCTCACGGTGCATTCTCTATTTCTGTTCGTTTTCACATTGATGTCCATCCCCCTTGAAAAAGTGGATGAACAAATGGTGGAAATGAACATGGAGGTGCTTACGCCTGAAGAAATGAAGGCCCTTGATGAACAGACCGACCAGCAAGTGAACGGCCCCGTGACCAAAGTGTCGAACCTTACGAGCAACATTACCGCGACGCAGACCTTTCGGACATTCACAACCCCAAGAATGTCAGAAGCTGTGGAGAGCGAGCTAAAGGATCTTGAGACTGCTGAGTTCCAAAGATTGGCTCAAGAGCGAAGAGATCGAGGCGAAGAAGTTGAGATGCCTACGCTGGATCCAAGTAAATTCAATAAGGACCTTTACCGGGAAAAAGCCGCTGAACCGGTGAAGGTCGAAGGTGCTACAACTGTTTGGCACGATCTTCAGGATCGTGTGCGTGAAAATGATGTACCGGGTTACTTGTGCAAAACGCAAGGCCGCGTGGCAATTGCAGTGTCATTGGGCACGGATGGCACGATCAAGAAAGCAGAGTTCGACGCTTCCCGGAGTGCGAATGCCGATGAATGTATGATCGAACATGCGCTCAACAGTTCACGACGTGCACGATTCAATAGCAAGGCTTCTGCTCCCGACCCGCAAAAAGGCACGATCTACTTCCTTTTCTTGGCCCAATAGTGACTAATTGTCACTGGTAGCAAGCGTTTACAGACGTTTTGACGTGTAGATATCGTTGGCATTTCCTTTGTCGAGACCGCACTGTACACAACGTGCAAACAACCAAAAAAACAAAAAAACAATGACGATCACAAAATTCAAGAGTAGGCCAACGTTCGTCTCACCATTCAATGACCTGATGAGCGGACTTTTAAGCAACGATATTGGAAATTTCGTTGGCCGCGACGACATTCAACGCACAACCAATGCTGTCAACATTACCGAGGGCGAAGGCGCATTCGAGCTACAGCTATTGACCCCTGGGTTTTCCAAGGAGGACATTAAGTTGAGCATTGAGAACGATATGCTAACGATCAGTGCTGAAAAGAAGAGCACTGACTTGAAAGAGAACGAACGCTTTACACGTCGGGAATTCAATTTCAACGCTTTCACACGGAGTTTCACACTACCTGAAACGGTGAACGCAGAAGGAATAAAAGCAGAATTGGTGAATGGCGTGCTTCATTTGGAACTGCCCAAGACCGAAAAAGCAAAACCGCGTACACGAGAGATCAGCATTTCTTGATCTTCGGTTCCAGCTTCAAAAAGAACGGCCACACCTAGTTGGCCGTTCTGCATTTCGTATCTTTCGTTCTATAACCCTTGAAAATGTTACGCCATATTACCCCGATACTGCTACTCACCCTACCTTTTTTCTGCTGCGCACAGGAAACCGATGCACCGACCATCGTGAAGAGCGAGGGTATCGAAATGCAGGCGATCACCCCTGATCCGACTCCGGATATGGCTATAGCCCCACCATCTGCGGCAGGTGATTTCGATACGCCTCCATCCCATCCGGATTGCGCAAAAGCCGAAGGCCAAGCCTGTCTGGATCGCACATCAGCTCTGGTCTTGATCAAGATAAAGGAGTCGATGGGTGCTCCTTCACAGGATCTGGCAATACACGGGAACGATGTTGTTTCCATTTCCTTCGGGATCAACCAATTCGGTGATATGAAGGATATTCGCGTCCAAGAGCTTGTGGGTGATAAAGAACTCTACCAAAAGATCATGGTTGCCCTCTATGACCTACCGAAGTTCACTCCGGCGATGAAGGACGAGTCGGCAGTGGGTGCAACAATGCACATCAATTACAGGTACGCCGACCTGTTCGCAAAATAAGTGTGAGACAGGTACACACCACGTGTACTAATTGAAGTAGCGGCTATTCCACGCGTGAGAACTGAATTGACCGAAGAAGGCCAACCAGCCGAACACCGTGAAACTGACCAACACCGTGCTTGTCCAGAAGAACAGGAACAAACGGGGAACTCCCCATGCTGCTAATGCCTCGCTAGAGAATGCCAATGTTATCAGCGCTGCTGCAACCAATACGGTAACCCCCAAATGGACCGGCGTCCTGAATGACCAACCACGCAATTCACGGGTCCAGGATAGATCCTTTCCCCATTTATGGATGAGATAAAAGTTGTCATTACCGATCGGAACGAATAACAGCGGATCCACCTCGCTATCGCATAGCTTGAACCGCTCAGCGGGTGCCATGATCTTAAAGCTCATCAGCGGGTTACTCGTGTTCCGCTCCAATTCACGTATGCCAAGTATGGCTTGCGATGGAATTTCGCCTTTAAAAAGACCCGAATCCAAGAACCGCAACCGGTATTTCACGCAAAGAGCCTTGATCGTGGATAGGTGAAAAACACGGTCCGGATCCGGTTCTCCTATCGTTACGATCCGTTCCTTCCTGCTACTAAGCACCAAGGCGCGAAGGATATCATCGCGTTTTTGTTCCTCGGCCAAAAGATCATGGACCTGGTCCATGAATTCAACTTGCCCCCTTAAGATGCGCTGTAGTCGTTCTTGTTCTGTAGATAGATCCATTGGTCGTGCTCTAGAACGTGATCGAGAACCAGATCAGTATTTCATGTTTCCGGCCATACCATTATTCAGTTTCCTCACCTTGAGATAACTCACGTATATGATCGGGTGCATCGACAGCTACGGACGAGTACACCAGATTGTTCGGATTAAGCAATTTACAAACAGCATTCACCTCAATAGGAGCGCTATACGTCCCTTTCTCCACGACCACGTTCCATACGCCATCGAACGGGATAACGAACCGCACAGGAGACTCTTCAAAGCGCCCACCGTAATACGTATTCGTCTTGCCCATGCGATACGCCTTCAGAGAAGTCCCGCTCATGAACTTTACGCTCGTGGCCACATCGATCTCAACCTCGATGATCTCTTTCCTTTTTGCTTCAAAACTTTGGTGCAGAAATTTCATTGATGCTGGTTTGTTTTGTGTAAAGTTACTATGATCCCAGAAAAAACAATAGTTATTCTACTACGACCCAGATCCGCTTTGGTATCATCCGCCGTACGATAAAGGCTATCCAATTGAATGTGTCTCCGTTACGTACCAAGCCAAGAGTACCTCAAAGCTTAACGCTTAATACCGGGAATGTTGTGTGATTCACTATATCCTCGGTCAATGACCCGTTCACTACTTGAAAGAAGCCAGTACGACCGTGGGTCGCCATCGCGATCATATCCGCATCTATTCCCCTCGTAAAATTCAGAATACCCTCCTCAATACTGAGGTCATTGTAAATAGTGGCTGTGAACTTTGATAGCGAATGCCGTTGAAGAAAACCGTCGATCGCCCGATTACTGTCCTCGCTCCGTTCGAATGACCGCGGGGTGTTCACCTTCAATAGATGCACATTCGGATCGAAAATGTCCAAGAATGGACGGAACGCATCGAACTTCTCAATATCACTGGATGTGAAATTCGAGGCATAAACAACATCCCGAATGTTAAGATCCTCTATCGGGTTCTTTGTAACAAGCACGGGCATTGGAGCAGACCGCACTATCTTCTGGGTATTGCTCCCAACCAAGTTCTTAACGCCCTTGGCACCATGCGTACCCATGACGATCAGGTCTGCTGATGCTAAGCGTTCATTCTTGAACATATCCGTAAGGCCTACTTGACGTAACATGAATTTCTTCAATTCAATACCCTCAAGAAATGGCAATTTCCGAACCAGCTCCAGCCTCTCCTCGATCTCTTCTCGGACACGTTGGTTCTCCGTATGGAAATCCGTCATCTGTTCATAGAGATGAACGACATCGATCACCGCATTCGTGCGCTGGGCTATGAATGATGCAACACGCAAAGCATCCGTCGCACAATCGGAAAAATCATAGGGGACTAATATGGTCTTAATGCTCATTGATAAGTTGTATTTCAGTTACAAACAATGCTGAAAGATAAGTGATGTGGAAACTTAATCCCCACCTCCCTCGAATAAATTGACCATCTGCTCTATTTTCGCCATGTTCATCCGTACCATGGAACCTTTTGAAATAGCCCCCACCAGTAGAACACCGCACGTTGTTTTCCATCGTGGTAACGGCAATATGTCAATAACAGGTTGCTCGATCCCGGAGAATGCGGATAAATTCTATGCGCCGATCCATGACGTCATTGAAAAATATATTTCAGCACCTGCCGCAAAAACGACGATGCGTGTGGAGTTATCCTATTTCAACTCCAGCTCTGCAAAATTCCTGCTGGAGATCATGAAGAAATTCGACGATCTCCATGACTCTAGGTTATCAGAAGTTCTTTTGGAATGGTGCTATATAAAAGGTGATCTGGATCAACAGGAAGCAGGTGAGGACTTCAAGGAACTTCTGGATTTCCGTACTGAATTGATCGAACTACCGGACCCGGACGAGTAGCATTCAATCCCCGAATGCTTCAGCCCAAGCGCGTTCTGATACGGGAACGCTATCCTTGAAGTACGTTATCTCACCCCACGGGTGCACCACCCTGCGATAAACGCACTGCTTGCCAGCTTTGGTAACCTCACGCTCACAGACCAACGCCCTTCCTTCCTTACTATACCGTTCAACAACGCCATCGGGCATCGGCTCCTTGGCCTTTGTACTGGACGGTGAGGTAACCTTCTCCTCCGTAGGAACATTTGAGCGAACTTGCTGATCCGGGATACTGGTCGGCACCTTTACGGTGGAGATCGCCGTATCCATAGCCGGGGTCGGCTTGGTTGGCGGTACCTCTGGAATTTCAATCGTACTTGGGGGTACTTTCGTTACAATGACAGGTTCAGCGGGTGGCTTCAGTTTCTCGAACGTAATTCCGTTTTCGGGTCTTGTCGGTTCAAGTTGCTGTTCTGTTCGTAGTTGGATCAATGCATTCAGATCCTGGATCTTCACCTTCGGGAATACGTTATACGGGCGCATGCTCCGTGCGATCTGATACTGGTCCAGTGACTCTTCGAATCGTTTTTCGCGAAATAGGGCTTCCGCTGTATTCATAACAGCCTGATAGGCAACATCGTTCTCCGCTTCACTTTGTTCCTTTTTTGCGATCCTGTTCCTTTCTTTGGCACTTAGGTCCGCGAATTCCTTGGTAAGACTAGTGTCAGACTGACCGTATGAACTACTGATTATCAGCGCGGATGCGAAAATCAACGTGAACCGTTGAACGTATTGCAGATATTTTAAAGTATAGCGTTTCACTGGTCTTTATTTCAGCCGCATGGAGGTTCGGCCTTCGTTCCTACGAAATTCGGATAAAAATGGTTTCATAGCAAGTTCTTCACGGTTCATATCACGCAGGCTTTGCTACGATCCGGATCTACGCTGTTAATACCTTTAGCCCGAAATTCTCATTAAGAATTCTGATATTTTGGCAAATACAACGCATGAACCGAACGTTGGATGCGTTGATCCATAAAATAGCAACATGAATATGAAAGCCATTCTGTCCCCTGTACTGAGCATCGCTATTCTACTCACGGCTTGCACCGCGGACCCGAAGCAAGACCCTATGATCAAGCAATTGGAACAGGACGAAGCGCGTGCACGAGCACAGGTAGCGGAAAGGGACTCCACGATCAATGCAATGTTCAGTACGTTCAATAGGATCAACGAGAATTTACGTGAGATACAGGTCAAACAAGGTGAATTGGGATCCACCGGAACAGGTGCTGAACAAAGCAGCAACGTGGAGGACCGGATCATGGGTGGTATCCAAAGTATCGATGATCTTTTGGCCGACAACCAGAAACTGATCACAAAGCTTAGGGCACAATCAAAAGTATCGGCAAATGGTATTTCAGAGCTTGAGCGGACCATCGCTGAAATGGAACGTAGCACGAACGAAAAGAATGTGGAAATAGAAGGTTTGAAAGAGGAATTAGCAAGTTCCAATAGTTCCTTGGCCACGCTGATCGCGATGTATCGTGATAAGACGCAGCTTTCCGATATGCAACGCAATGATCTTAACACTGCCTATTATGTTATCGGCACATCCAAAGAACTGCGCGCTAATGGCGTACTGACCAAAGAAGGTGGATTCGCTGGGATCGGCGCAAATACCAAACTGAACATGGAGAATTTGGCAAAGGAGAACTTCAAGCAGATCGATATCCTGGAAATGCAGGAGATCCCCGTTCTATCCGAGAAATTCAAACTAAGCACTTCCCATCCGGCCGGTAGCTTTAAGATCGAGGAGGGTTCCGGAAAATTGATGATCACCGATGCAAATGCATTTTGGAGCGTATCCAAATACTTGGTGATCGTGGTGGAATGAACTATTGAAGATCAACTGCCTTTTGCTCCGCGTACCATCTGCTCAATTGCATCCCACATGCCCGGCTCTACCATGTCCAGCATGTTGAATTGGCCGGCACCTTTGAGCCATTCTCCACCATCAATGGTAACCACTTCGCCATTGATATAACCGCTGTAAGGGGAAACGAGGTATGCCACAAGATCAGCCAATTCCTGGTGCTCACCCAAACGGCCCAATGGAACTTTTTTCCGCATATCGAATTTTTCCATCATTTCTCCTGGTACCAGTCTGCTCCATGCACCTTTGGTCGGGAATGGCCCTGGTGCAACGGCATTTGTTCGGATACCATACTTACCCCATTCAGCGGCAAGTGAACGCGTTAGGGCCAATACACCTGCTTTGGCACACGCACTAGGCACAACGTACCCTGATCCGGTCCAAGCATATGTGGTAACGATATTGAGCATCACCTTATCGCGCTCTTTCTGCTTGATCCAATGCTTACCGAAAGCCAACGTGCAATTCACGGTTCCCATGAGCACAATGCCAATGATCGTCTCGAATGCCTTGCTGCTCAACCGTTCAGTTGGACTGATGAAATTACCTGCTGCGTTGTTGATCAACCCATCCACTTTTCCATAATGGCCCACCACTGCAGCGACCATAGCGTCCACCTCCTCTGCTCTTCGAATGTCACATGCAATGGGAAACACTTTGCCGCCGGTTTCCGCTTCGAGTTCCATGGCCGTCTTCTCCAGAACATCCATTTTGCGGCTGGTGATGCAGATCTCGGCACCAAGCTCCAGACAATACTTAGCCATGCTCCGCCCTAGACCTGTTCCACCGCCTGTGATCACGATCACTTGTCCCTTCATTGCGCCTTCGCGCATCATTCCTTGTTTGTGTTCCATCTGTTCGAATTAAGGAGCGTTACTCCTTGTAGGTGCATTGGTCCGTGGGGTTTCAGGGATCACCGGTGCATTCCCGTTATCAGGGTCAGGTGTTACAGGGGGATCCGGCATGCCCCTATCGCAATTCGCGTTCAGAAGTTCGCGTACCTCTGGTCCGTGGAACGCGGTGAATTGGAGTGAAAGCGCCGTATGGAAATGCCCGCACGCTCTTGTCGTATCGCCGCTTTCCAGCGCTATTACACCTAAATTCCGATATACGAAAGGGTTGGTCCTGCTCTTCTTGGCTGCCAAATTGATGTTCTTCAATGCCTTGTCCCGGTTACCCAACTTGTAGTAGGCCCAACCTCGGTTATTGAACGCATAACTGTAGTTGGGATCCAATTTGATCGCACGATCATAGTCAGCAATAGCCTTCGCAAAATGGCCTGATGATGCATGTAGAAAGTAACCTCGTGCATTCCATAGAACGGCATTCCTTGGCTCTAACTCCAGTGCTTTGTCCAGCGATTCCTTAGCCATCACCGTATCTCCCATTAGTGCATAGCTACCACCACGTTCACTAAGAACCAATGCATTCGATGGTTCGATCGCCAGGACCTTATCGAAATAGGCAATTGCAGCGTTATGGTCCTTCTTCGCTTTCTCCAATAAACCTAAACGGTACCACGCTTCAGCGTCCTTGGAAGACCCCAATGAGCGCTCCAACCATGTTCGTGCACTATCCGGAGCACCTACGCCAAGCATGGATATACCCAATTGAAGTGCCGCTAATCGCCTGAGCTCACCTTCGAACAGGCCATAAGCTTCGCGTGCATCGTTCTTGGCACGATCGTATTCGCCGATCTTGTTATTCCCCTCCGCCCGCAAGATCAAGAACTCCTTTTGTGGTGGTTTAACCACCATCATGTGGTCACATTTCCGAATGCCTGGATAGACTTTGCCCCGCGCATAGAACGACAAGACCTTATCCCACTGTTTTTGATCCTGTGCTTGAGTGGTGGCACTGAGCGAAACTAAAAATATGATCACCGCGGTCCATCGCATGCTGCGAAGTTATTCCGAGCCGCCTTGCCCGCAAGGGAATATATTCGTTCCTTGTTCGTTGTTCGTGCATTATACCTTCTCACAATAGCTATAATGAAAAGGTGATCCGTATTGCAAATGAAAATGGAATATCCAGCAAAAGTGCTGCTGGCATGGGGTGAGGCGATCAGCGGTCATGTGGGACTCAGGGATTGGCTCATGAAGAACGGTTACCCCGAGCTCGGCATTTTTACGTTCGCACTTCGCAATAAAAAGGAAGCGCGCCAGTGGTTGATGGATAATGGGCAACCCCACCTTTTGGCCGTAATAACCGGAATTGAAGGGGATACGAACGCGCTCTCTTGGTTGGAGCATAATAACATGAACGTCCTGAAACAGCTCGCATTGACCGGCGATGGTGATGAAGATGCTTTTCGCTGGCTACTTGAACAAGGGCATCGTGAGTTGGCCATGATCGGCAAGAAGATGCACCGTGTCAAAAGCGATATGGACGATGACTATCGTGATCCACACAAATTTGCACGTGATTGACAAGAGTGGCCTCTCACTGATCCCTAGAAAAGCAAAAAGCCCCTTCCGAGGATCCGGAAAGGGCTTTTGGGGTCTGTTGTGTATCGCTTAGCGCACGACCAAGCGTTGTGTGGAACGCGTTCCGTCCGAGAAGGATAAACGTACCTGATAAACACCTTGCGCAAGACCGCTCACATCGAAAGCGGAAGCGATGAGGCCTCCACCCGTGTTCGCAATGGCCTGCTGTTGAATCAGTTGTCCGCTAGCATCAAAGATCTCAACACTGCGTGCAGCGCGCTCGGAATTGTTGAAGCTCAGGTTTACTTCAGCGGTTGCCGGGTTCGGATATGCCGTGAACTGTACATCGTCGTAGCTCAATTCGGTGACACCCACCTGGCCGGGGCCGAACATCCATTCCGCCGTGCGTGTAACTGCAGGGTTTCCGGCACCAATGATCACCGTGTCGATGGACATTTTCATGACCGGATGACCTGTCATTCCGTCGAAAAAGTAATACGTATCAAAACTCCAATAGATCGCAGCGAATGGATTCTGATCATTGATCACCTTACGCACTTTTACGCGTAGTACATCATCCACAATAGCTTCAGGCAGTGCCAATGATCCATATCCATCGGCCTCACCAGCGATCGTCCCGATGCGCGTGTTCGCAATTCCTTGAACACTGAAGGAAGCAGCGAAATTATCCGTCCATGTATCACCATAGTCCAATGGTAACTTAAGTTCCAGAACCGGATCGCTATACGTGACCAGACCAGCCAACGAATTCTTTTCGCCCCTTCTCTCAAGGCCATCCGTTCCAAATGAGAAGAACAGTGTATCGGTACCACCGTCCGTTGTAAGCAAGGTTGCGGATGCTACAGTTGTTGGGGTTACGCTTGGTGCCAGGTACTTGTAGTCACGATTTCCAACACTAGCAGGCCAAAAACCATAGGCCTGCGCAGCTCCGGAAGGGCCAACGTCCATAAAATTATCTGCCCTATCAATAGGGAACTCAGAGCCAGATGCGCCAACACTGTTGGTGGCCGTTAAGGTTGGTTGAGCGATCAACATACTTCCGCCGAATACGGAGGTGGTAAATAGTAGTGTACGAATGTTCATGTTCTGCAAGTTCAGTTTTGGCTTGTGCAAAGAAAGACGGTATTTCTTACCCGAACGCTGCCTAATACATCTAGTTCTCTACATTATGTGGCTCTGGTGCTCAAAACTTTGATCATTCAGCCCTTCGGAACCCAATTCTTTCCTTCACTTTGTAGCCCTATACTTTCATCCATGAAATTCAGTGTTAGTGAAGCTACGGACCTGATCCGGCAACGACGGACGATCTATCCGAAGGACTATACGGATCGTGAGGTTCATAAGGAGATCATTGAGCGTGTGCTTACCAATGGCACCTATGCTCCCACGCACGGCATGACCCAACCTTGGCGGTTCACGGTTTTTACTGGTGAAGGGCGCAGAACGCTCTCCACCTTTCTTGGTGAAGAATATTCCCGAACGGTACCAACGGAAAAATTCCTTCAACGGAAATTCGACAACGTAACGCTGCGTCCGATGCAGAGTTCCGTGGTGATCGCTTTGGGTATGGTGCGCGATCCGAATGGCAAGATCTCTGAACGTGATGAATTGCTGGCCATGGGTTGCGCCGTTCAGAACATGCATTTGACCTGTGCATCATACGGATTAGGTGCGTTCTGGGCTACTGGAGGACCGTTGATCGGAGACGGAATGTGCAACTTTCTTGGACTTGGCGAACAGGATAGTTCACTCGGACTTTTTTTCATTGGATACCCTGCAATTGAATGGCCGAAAGGCTATCGTAAGCCGATTGATCAACTCGTAACGTGGAAGACCACTTAGGTATCGATCTACATGAACTGTTCCTCGAACGAGATAAACCTAGCCTTTCTAGCAGTGACCGATGGTGAAGTACTCCTGCGGGACAATTGCGTGGTGCTCATCTTTGCACTGAAATAAACACTTCCAGTCAGGTCTCTTATTCGACGGTCTTGATCAATCAAAAAAATACCGGTATTCGGACGGTCAGTTCATTTTTAGTGAAGCTGACCTTCGTAGCTTGTTTGGTCCTTGTTGGTCTTACCGTTCATGCACAAGCGGGGTCAACCACATTCGGCATTCAGGTAAAACCAGTGATCCCGTTGGACATGTTCAACAAACTCGTTACCGTGGAACGCGAACACTTGAAAGGAAGTGTGGAACTTACTGGTGGGTTCGCCTTTGGTATGACCGTCCGGGTGGGAATTACGAATGCCATCTCTTTCGAGACCGGCCTCGGCCAGATAAAACGCCGCTACGAATATTCGATCACCAACGATACGAGCAACTACTCAGAGAGCAACAAGGTGCGTTACTTGGGGTATGAACTTCCCATAACTGGATTGGTCCATATCCGCCTTGGCGAACAGATGTGGATGAATGCCGCGTTGGGCGCCTCCATTGATATGTACCCCAGTGAAGTGCGCTCGCTGGTGGATGAAGGGAGTATAGATATTGCCCGTAGATATTGGGCACAGCTTGGCATTCTAGGAAACCTCGGCGTGGAATACCGAACACGTAAAAGCGGCACGATCTATTTAGGAGGCACCTTTCATAGGCCCTTCAATGACCTGGCACCGTTCCGATTGATCTGGGGAAAAGTAGGTGGTGCTGCGTATAATTTGGATGGCACCATTGATGGTAGTTATTTGACCGTGGACCTGCGGTACTATTTCCACGAGGACCCACAAAAGCGACGGGTGAAGCGGGCTAAGAAATAACGAGCAGGCGCTGGCCGCTCACTCTACTCCACCACAACCCGTTCTGTTCGCACACCTTCCGGATCGCTGATCTTGAGCAAGTAAACGCCCTTTCCGAAACGCGCTAAGTCAACTTCTTCTGTAGTTGCGCCACTTGGCAATGGGCGTTGGTAGAGCAACTTGCCCATGCTATCATAGACCGAATAGAACGAATCCGAGCGTAAGGGATCAACGAAATCCATCGTAAAACGGCCGGCAGTTGGGTTGGGTCGGATGCGCGGAGGTGGTTTTTTTAGTGGGTAGTTCGGGACCTGCGTGATCGTGCAACCGTCTATTACTTCAAGTGGAGGGTATATGGTATCGTTGATATATGCAGGGTACCGAACCGCCCCATCTATGGAAGTAAGTGTAAAACTGCTATCAGTGGGGAACAGGTTCTGCACCTGTACCGAATAGTGATGCTCGTGCTCAGGGCAGGGCAGGTGGCCTAAGGAATCTGCTTTGAACAGGAACGTGCCCAAGCCCAGGCTGGAGCCGTTGAACAGGAAGCCGCCATCAGAGTGAGCATGAAGGTTGTACACTTGATAGGAGTTGCTTGTAACGCCAGCGGAACGTGTCCACAGTGTATCGCCGTTCAGGTCCGTCGTCATCAGGAAAGCCTTTCCTCCTCCTTGTCCTCTAATTTCCGCCAGAACTACATAATTCCCGTCTCGGGTCTCATCCATCTTTGCACGATCAGCGTTCCAGCCAGTGGGGGCGTCATACCCCTTACACCATTGCACATCACCAATACCGTTCAAACGCATCATGAAGAGATTGGTACCCGATCCGTTGTCCTTATCGGTATAGCCGATCACCGTGAAGGAACTATCATTCTCCACCTCGCAATCGCGCATCACTCCCTCGGGACGTATATAGGACTTGAGCCAAAGGAAGTTCCCGTTGGAATCCATTCGGCCAACCGCTGCACCACCCGGATCCATATTCATTCCCACGAGCAGATCCCCATTGGGGAGTTCTTTGACGAACTGGAAATAGCCCCCTTGACCAAAGTCCTTGCACCAATCAGGATCACCGAGCGAATCGATCTTTAGGATGAAAAAATTATAGTCAGCTTCTATGGGTCGGTTAGTTGTTATGATGCCGTGGTCCATTGTCAAAATAATATCTCCCCCTGCAATTCTATTGGCATTCAGATTTGTTAGATCATAGTATGAAGCATTCAATATTGTGCCTAAAGAATCCATTGTTCCAATTACGGGGTCATACGGCGTATTAATTAAACCATACGCACCTATAAAAATGAATTTATTGTCATTGACCTTCTTAATTGCCTGAACTACTTTAAATGTGTCGATTGCATAACATTGAGTGTGCAGGATGTCTCCTTGAGAGTTAATTACGGAAGTGCCTGATTGATATGCCATCCCGGTCAATAGATTCCCACTCGTCAGTTCAAATATTTCATGGCCGTATGTGCCGAAACCGTAATAATACTTCTGAAATGTTGACTGCCCCTGAGTCTGAAAATTCAACATTGCTATGAATATCAAAAAAGAAGTAATGTCTTTCATCAGTTAATGTATTATCAATGTTTTCATCCTCGTAACTTTCTGGTCCGAAACCCGCACACAATAGGGTCCCTTGGCAAATCCTTCTGTGGATATTTGCAACAGTTGCGTACCATTACTATTGAAGGATCGTATGCGCTTACCTGAAAGGTCATAGATCACTACCTCTTTAGATACATCGTCGCTGGGCAAAACGATGTTCACTTCGGTGCGTGTTGGGTTCGGGAACAAGTTGAACTCCCAAGATAATGATTGAGCAGTTGGTTCGGGCGACAGCGTAAGGTTTTTGGGAACCGGGTTCAGTGAGATTATGAACGCGTAGTCAGCCCGCAGGGTATCTAAGAAATATTGTATCGTATCCCCTAATGGAGCGGTGGACAGGTCTAAGATGACCGACCCAGTACCAGTAGAGTCGATTCCGTTTTCCGGCACTATCGTGGTATCCATTCTGGTCGGGAACCAAGAGATATGATAATCAGTGCCGCTTTGGAAACCTGGGATGGTAAGGAGCTGAACTGTGGGCGCAGCGCAACCTAGAAAATTCTGTGTGTCTGCGGTCAAGTAGTAGTTGTTCTCCCAATAGGCATTCAAGTTATGCACCCAGCCCACAGCCATAAGGCCATCATCACTCTGCAAATAATAACACTCGATCTTACCGAAATTATCATAGACAAGCTGAGGGTTGTAGTTCCCATTGAAGAAATCAAACCCTGGCCAGTTGGGATTAGTCAACAACTTATGCAAAGGTTTGAAGTGGTGGTACAACGTTTGGTTTTTAACTGACACCAGAAGAGCTGTGTCAGGTCTAACTCTAAGTATATTCGTTGCACCTAAAATGCCCGAATGAACCGGTTGGTCAGGATTAGATACGTCTAATGGAATTCCCTGGGGCCCTGCCCCATGCGGCAACGAATTCGGCCACCAGAATACGCGATTCCAGAACCAATCGCTGCCCGCAGCGAAATTGCCAAAGAAGGTACTGGACCAGATCGCATTGTGGAAGGAAACATCGTAGTTGCTGAATACCGTGTACGTGTCATAGTTCCCAGTAATTGTGTCATTGTCATGATCAATAGAACCCCATGTACCTACCTCGCCATTCTGGAAGGGCTTTTTCTGGCCGTTGCTTTGGAAATTGTCCCGGTACGCTTGGCTGTCATTAAAATTGTTTCGGAGTAGCTCCTCTCCATTATAGGAATACTTGTGTACGTCGATCAAGTCAATATCGGGGTTGGTGAAGGGTAAATAATGGGCCGCGTCGTTTGGACCGCCACCATCCGTAAAGCTGGCCAAAAACAACTTGTCACTTTCACCCAACGGCGAATGCGCAGGATCAGAAAAGTTGACAGGATCCCTTACAAAATGGGAGATGCTGCTGAACCAATTACTGATCGTGCCAGGGAGATCCGGGTCCTCTGGCCAGAACAAAAAATTGTTGGGGCAAAGAGCGATATTTGTACTGTCGGTAATATTACGATCAACTCCATACGTAAGCATTCCATCCATCTCATTGAACGGTTCTATCGAACTGATATTCACGGAATATCCCCACCTGGACATGATGTACTTGTATTTTCGCTTCCAGTAATAAAAAACACCACTATCCGTATTGGAGGGATCTCCGTCCGTGAAGAAATAGTGTTCAACGTCGAACAAACCCGAAGTATCCCGGTTGTTCTCCAAGAATCTGATCACGTACGGATCACCTGCCCATATATACGTTTCGTACGCTCCCCCCGGCCCAAGCGGTAACGCAAGTTGAATGTAGATCTCATTAGCCCTGGCCGCATCCAGCATTCGATCAAAAGTCCAACACTGCGTTTGGCAATTGCCGGTATAGGTCAGTGCATAACCACAATTTGGTGGTGGTACAGCCTTGAAGGCATCGTAGACACCTGCATTCACCCATTCGGGTGCGAAAATATTCCGCATTAACCACATACGCAGGGAATTTCCGCCAACGGAATGCAAATCATCCATGGTTTTCAACATGGTCTTGTGATCACGTTGCCCATAAAGATACCAATCTAGCCCAGGGGTTGTACCGCGTACATCGGCCATATTGGTTCCCAAACCGAAAAAGGCAGTGCTATCCTTGAACTGCAAGTTGCGGTGGTTCGTTTGGTTCACTTGCAAGGGGCCGTGGTTGTCCGGCAGCGGTGGATCACATACAAAACTGTAATTGCCAAAGGTCCTTTCGGGTAGGACCCCATTCGCATTGGTAGTATGCGGCGCACTTACGGTTATGGAGAAATTCCAAGTACCAACTTCATCCGGCGCAATGCGGAATCGGACCGGATATGGACTTAACGGACCATCGATATTTTCCACGAGCATAGAATGGTCTAGTGTATCCGGCCATTCAGCCTCGCGCATGTAAAAGCCCCATTTCATTTTCTGAACTCCTGTAGGGCTTGTCAAGCGCATTACAAGAAGTAATGAATCATCTGCATACGGATTCAGGTCGTGTTGTAGATCTACCATGCTGGGCGTGGCTGTCTGCTGAACTCCATCGTAATAGAAATTTGCAAAGAAGTGTTCAATGGCATCCACAAAGTCCTGCGGCGGTTTCAACCCCAACTCCAACTTCTCCCACTTTTCAACGTGCATTACATTGTTGATCACATGTGTTGCCGGGTCCGGAGTTATTTGCACAAGGTCCGCAGCAGTGCCTTGCGCATCATCGATCCATGCTCTGAAGTGTCCGTTCGCTCCGAAGCCACCAGCATGAAAATTCTCTGTTAAATGAACTTGCGTACCGGAGATGAGTTCAGAATTCGCATCGGCCGTTATGGTCAGTGGTGAGGATGAGGAGCTAGCTATGATAGTATTGGCGTACCAGTGATAATGAGCATCCGATGTCCATAAACCATCATCGATAACTACACCTTGATCAGGAGCTGGTGTTTGCGAATATCCTTCCAAGGAATAAGCACCACCTAATAGTAAAATGACAAAACATTTCACGATTGCCGAAGACACCTTCCTTGGACCTAATGGTGCACAGCTACATGCAACACTGCGCATACTACTGAGCATTACGCGCGCTGCCATTATTTGGTGGCTTCTAACGTTTGAACGCGCGCTTTCAATTCATCCAGTTCGTCTTTAAGTTGCAGGATGTACAGCGCTTGTTCTTCCATGACCCGAACAACCTGTGTTTGCATGTCACCGAGCTCTATACCGCCTTTTGTAGCCACATCACCAGCAGAGGGTATTCCCGGCAGGTGTTTATAGGACTTTAAATACGCTTTTAGTTCAGTAAGTGGCATGAGGTGGTATGCCTCTTCAAATACAAAATCCGGCCATGGACCTGGTTTTACGAGCACATCCCTGCATGCAATTCCATCTTCAACAAAGAGTCGGTACCCCACGATGGCGCCTGCAGACGGGTTCGTTCCAATACCAACTTTACCATTGGTATGGAATACCATGCGTTGCTCTCCGTTCGTTACGATCGGGAGCTTAACATTATCCAACGTGCCGAGTAACGGCTCAGAGCCTGGGCAGAGTTCCGGGAAGCTGTTACCCCGTGTTTCCCAATACGGGAAAAAATCCAACGTCCTACAAAGTATTGGTGGGTACATAGGTCCATAATTCGGAAAACCTCCTCCACGCAGAACACCACCTTCATCTACCTGCAATGGTCCGGTACCCGAAATTGTTCCACCTAATTTGATGGTGCCATCAGACTTGAGCCTTAACAATTCATTGCTATTGCTTTTAAAAACCACATCGGTATTATCACTGGTACCAATGTATTGGCTATTCGGATCGGTGTTGGCATTGCCGCCCTTCTTCCAATCATCGCTGTCGGGCTGCTTTAAAAAGACCGGCTTCGATCCTTCTACGCATCCATTATCATCGGTAACTTTTACGGTGTAACTCTGTGCTCCCAAGCCTGATCTATCCTGTGTTAACACACCGTCTCCCCAATTATATGAATATGGGCCAACGCCATAGGCCACAGTTACATCAATACTTCCATTGTAACAGTCGTGGCAACTTATGTTAGCTCCATTCGGGTATTTGAATGGTTCCGCCAAAACCTTTAGCGCTTCGGGTTCCTTTAGCGTGATCGAACCATCTCCCATGAGGTTGTTCACATCGAAGACGGAAACCCGGTAGTATCCGGCCGGTAATCCGGTTAAGTCCTCGATCGTGTCCCCGGATGTCCATAGGTAGGTATATGGTGCGGTTCCGCCGCCCACAGTAAGGTCTATTGAACCACTCTTGCCACCAAAGCACTGTATACTGTACCCATTGAAATCACTTGGTGTGAGCGTGAGAGTGAGTTGCCCTTGTGCATTGACGATACCACATAGACAGATCGCAACGCAAGCAATCGAAAGTCCAACGCGACGAATCTGGAAATTTTTAGACATGGGAGAGTAATTTATTGGTTTTGCTCAAGTAAACCTAAGTGTTGTTCTTGATCATTCCTATAGATTTCTGCGAATGATCACATTCTGTTGGACCATGCAGGATCCACCTGCACATAGACACTTGTCCGATATCTTCACCGCCACATAATCCGAACCATGCGCGCTTCTATTCTATTCTGTCTATCTGCATACATTCTCTTGGGATCGATTTCCGCAAGTGCCCAAGTACCTGCAAACGATGTATGCGCATCAGCGACACAGATCGCATGTGACCAGACCATTAGCGCCACTACGGAACAGGCAACGCTGGATGGCCTTGATGATTGCGGCACAACAATAACGGCTCCAGGCGTCTGGTTCGTTTTCGAAGGCACTGCCGGGCAAATACTTGTTTCCACTTGCGAAACACATTCCTACGATACCAAGATCAGTGTATTCACAGGATCTTGCGATGACCTTGTCTGTGTAGGTGGTAATGATGATGGCACGGGTTGCAACTATGGTTCATCGTACGCATTCATAGCACAGGACGCTGCCACGTATTATATCCTTGTACATGGATACCAGCAAAATACAGGAACCTTCGATCTTGAACTGCAATGTATTGTTGTTCCCAACGACGATTGCGCTGGTGCCGTACCGATCGCTTGTAACCAGACAGCTTCCGGGAACACAGTACCGGCAACATTGGATAGTGCACCCGCTTGTGTTACCGGAATTGATGCACCGGGTATCTGGTACACGTTCACGGGTGTGGAAGGCACCGTGCTACTGAGCACCTGCGAAACGTACAACTACGATACGCGCATGAACGTGTACAGCGGATCCTGTGGAAACTTGATCTGTGTGACCGGCAACGATGATGCGATGCAGGATGTTTATTGCTCGGAGGTGGCCTTCGCTGCTGACGCCAACACGACGTATTTCATCCTCATGCAAGGCTACGATGGTGAGACAGGACAATTCGACCTGTTGATGAGCTGCCCATCGTGTGGTACGCCAATGAATATTTCCATATCCCCAACGGACACCGCCGCAATGGTGAATTGGACATCAACGAATACCGGAGCATCGTTCAACCTGGAGTACGGAACAGCTGGTTTCACACCCGGCTCCGGAATTACGGTAACAGGTGTAGTTGGCACTGATGGCCCTCCGCTTACTCTTGGTGGACTAACGCTTGGAACCGATTACGAAGTTTATCTCAGAGAGCTATGTAGCAACGGAAATGTGAGCAGCAACACAGGACCCATCCCTTTCACAACACTGAGCACCCCGATACTGGCAAACGCGCTTTGTTCAGGTGCCACACCGTTGGTCTGTGACTCATCCGTTACAGGAGATACTTCGTTCGGCATTGCAACCACAGGCCCGACCTGCGGACCAGCGAACATTACTTCAAAAGGTCTTTGGTACACCTTTACTGGGAATGGAGACGAAGTAACATTAAGTACCTGTGGACAAGCCGCGTTCGATACCAAGATCAGTGTCTTCACCGGATCGTGTTCCTCACTCATCTGTGCTGCGGGTGGCGACGACCAACCCGGATGCCCAGGGAATTCAACGCGCGTTGTTCTACCAACTGTAACTGGCGTACAGTATTTGGTTCTTGTACACGGGTATCAGCAGAATGCGGGAAATTTTACGATGAATATGACCTGCGCTCCTGCGTGTTCACCAGTTGTTCCTAATGACGATTGCACTGCTGCGGAAGCCATTACACCTACACCAATTGGAGCATGTAAACCGCACAGCGGTACGCTGGAATGTGCCTATTCATCGCCAGCAGTGAATCCTGCTTGTGATCCTTATGGTGCCGTATCCGATGTCTGGTATTCGTTCAACTCCGGACCTTCATCAACGTGTACGATCACCGTGGAAAGTGTCACAGCCGAACCGGTCAGCGTCGCCATCTATTCAGCATGCAATGCGCTTCAATACATCATCTGTGAAGTGGAGATGGACGCGCCATTGGATCTTACAGGGCTTGATCTATATACCGACCACTATATCCGCATTTGGAATGCCGGTGGTAGCGACGCAGGTACGTTTCTTTTGTGTGTGGAAGCTGATATCACGATCGGTGTGCACGAGCAGATGATCGATCAAAACGTTCAACTGTGGCCTAATCCAGCAGATGCGCTTTTGCAGATCACGGGAGATCTACGAGGCCGTGTCGTCGTCCTGGATCCGCAAGGTCGATCCGTCATGCATACCACACTGATTGCTTCACCTACGGTGATCGACATCCAAGGACTTGCGCCCGGGATATATCTGCTAAAAAGCGGTGACGGGGTCCTGTTGGGAAGGTTCGTGAAGAACTAGTTGACCGCAGAATTGGTGAACGGTGGTTGCCATCAACGCTTCAGGACGCGTGCCGTTATTCTACCATTCTTGCTTTCCACAACAACACTGTATGCGCCTTCACTCAATGCGCTAATGTCCGCGAAAACACGCTTATCGCTAGGGACCTCCCCTTCATGCAAACGCATGACCTCACGACCCAAAGCATCCAATAACCGCACGACAACACGTTCGTTCGCAGCCGAAGAAATCGTGATCATGACCAGTGATGACGTCGGATTCGGAAAAACATCAACGATCGAAGGTCCATCCGTTTCAGAAATTCCGGCGCTGATATCCAACACATCAAATTTCCACCAGCCCTCCGGCGCTACAATTGGTCGAACCTGCGTTTTACCGGATACTGAAGTCCCTTCAACATAATAGAACACCTCCGTTCCCGCCGCTTGCGCGGGAATCGCACCAGCCCAATTTCCAGAACCTTGATCCGTCATTGGCAAAGCAGCAAAGCCTTGGGTGGTATCCACTGTCCAATAAAGCTGCGCATTTGCAATCCCTGAACGATGCCGCATATAAGCCTCTACCGTGTAGGGTATTACGGTCTCATACGTATCGCTCAACCGTTGGTGGCTGATCAACAAGGGATCGTCGACACCGATTGCCTTGGTAATGCAATGGATAGCCCCGCTTGCACTGATGATATTCTGATCATTATCGTCACAATCGATCCCCACGATATTATATCCCGGTAGTGTTTCACGCAGGATCCGCAGTCCCGTGGTATCGTATTCATCACGGTAGGTCGGCACCAGAATGGTCTTGTTCAGAAAGATATTATTGGCGAATGTCCGATAACTTGCTGATGGAGGATAGGCTCCTCCTGTACTGCTCGGCATGGGTACCCGCACGATCCTGTAAGGTGTGCCAAAAACAGAATTGTAATTCGAAATTATGCTCTGGATGTTGCTCTCTAACGTAGGTCCATCACTAATTCCTACCGGAAACTCTCCGATCAAAAGCGTTTCTTCATCGATCAGCTTCATGTGCATATCAATGTGATGGATGGCATCATAAGGTAATGTTGTCATTTTTACATAACGTCCTTGTTGAATGCCCATGAACTGTTCCATGATATCATCCACCTGCGCTTCTGTTTTCACCGTTTGATTGAACTGCCCACTCGGTCCGTTCTCATCCAGGACCAACTCACTGCTGAACGCCGTTCCGAACCCATCGGCCATGAAATTCCCTCCCGTATGTACTAGATCATAAGGCGCTTGCGTGGTGCTGTAGATCGGCAGGCCCATTTGGGTAGCAAGTGCATCACTCAGGCCGTCATCCTCCGGCCGCGGACGATTATAGATCCAATCCAGTAACATAACGGAATCCACTTCGTTCCGATAGATGGTCTCTGGTCCGAAATCACGGCACCAAATACTGTTGAAATCCTCCTCTAGGAACGTGATATTGTTCAGGTCCGGAATAGGGCCACCATATTGGCTGTTCTGTAAGTAATCCGAAACACTTGCTTCGTCATCGCAGACAATGATCACTTCGCATTCCTCCTTGGCATGACGTACGATCTGTTTCAGGATCCCCGTATACGAGGTCCACGTAACCACCACGGCTTGCACTTCTTCCCATTCAGCCATGGTTCGCACAGGGAACGCGGGAGGCGTTGATATTCCACGTGAAGTTCCAGCACGAGAATCCCGATAAGCAGGGATCAGGCTTTGCTCTCCGGGTGCAAGTTCGTGCGGTAGATCGTGTTGAGCAATTGCCGTGAAACTCAACAATACGAAAAAGGGAAGTACAATTTGACGCATAAAAGAGGGTTCTGATCCGCGAAGTTACGGTCAATTACAGGGCGGTGATGGTATACGTTCAGCGACAATTGCAAGCCCAACCGCCTGCAGCCTATGGCGCAAGCTCTTCTTCGGTGACCGTACTGATCGTATTTGCTGCCACGCTTTTTGTGGACACCTCAATCGACGGTCCCGAGGAGGTTGATCCATCCAGATCTCCTATCGTTCCTGAAGCGATCTGCTCTGGTGCTCTAGTGACAACGCGTTTACGCTGTTTCAATTTGCGATACAGCGATTCAATATCGCGCACATAATGGAATACTTGACTGCCATTGCAATAGCCGTTACGCAACGTTGGATCCATGTAATACCGCGGCTTCGATAATAGCAGCACGGCTCGTTCCACATTATGATCCCAACGTTCAGGATCGAATCCAAGTTTCTCTGCCAGCCGCTGCGCGTCGACAATATGACCGGGACCTGCATTGTATGAGGCCAACATGAACCGCATGCGTTGGGTTCGATCCGGAACAGCACGCATCCATAGTGTATCCAATCTATTCAGGAATCGTGTAGCCGCTTCTATGTGATCGCCTGCCATCATGGACGAATCCAAGCCAAGGCGCAAAGCAGTACGTGGCATGATCTGCATCAAACCGCGGGCTCCTTTGTGTGAGACCGCGTTACTATCGAAACGTGACTCCTTATATGCCAGCGCAGCCAACAGCTCCCAGTCCCATCCGCTATTTGCGGCATGTCGTTGAAATTCAGCGTCGAACGGAGAAATGCTATCACCACTGACCGGAATACCTTTCATTATTCTCAGTGGGCCCTGTTCCGGGATCTTACTAGCGTATGCTTTCATGAAGAGTTCACGCTCGCCCTGAACGATCTTATCCGTCAACCAAGAGTCTAGGGCTTTGCGCAATTCAGGTGCATTCTTCCGCATAGCAAAACGTAGTTTTTGATCAGGGCAGTCCAACGGTTCAAAATCCAATACTGGGAATCTACCTGCCTCATATGCAGCACGTGCATCAGAGATGATCGCCGCATGGTGCCTCCCCATGACCACTTCCATCAGCAGGTCTTCCGGAGTAATATTCCTTTCGATCCGTATATAATGATCCGCCAGAACGCCTTTTGCAAGATCATACCCTGGTATCGCGAATGGTGACCAATGGCTTATTTCAATTGTATCCAGCGCGGTGCGGACACTAGGACCATCCATGGCCCGCGCCGGGATCGGGTCTTCGCGCAGGACAGCTAGTACGGGGCGCACTTCGCGGTAGGGACGTGAGAATTTGACCCACTTGCTATAGTCGTTCCGCATTACGAGTTGGGCCGCCATCAGGTCTCCCTTACCAAGCTGCAAGGCCAATAACATTGAATCCGGATCGTTCATCGGAATGAACGAGATGTTCAGATCAGCGGTCTTCGCAAAACGACGGATGAGGTCGTGTTCCAGTCCGGATACGGCACCCGGCCGCACTTCCCAGGTAAGTGGATCTTCCAGAACCAGAATACGCAATGTATCTATTTGAATATCTGATAGGTCACGCAGAACTTTGGGTTCCGCCCAAGCCACACCTTCTTCTGGCAATGAACTATCAAAATTTCGCAAAGCCAGGAAACAGGCTGCGCTGAATAGCACAATACCGAAGGCCAGCAAGACTTTACGCCGCATAAGGATCATACGTATTGAGCAATGTGGTGTTCCAACTCTGGGAGGAACGAACGAAATTCTTCGTTGAACTGGTCAAAATGGGCTTCCAGTATATGTTCCACACCGATCATGGACTCTCCCTTCGGCACACGGCGTGCCAAACCGCTTATGGCTTTGCCGATCCCGTCAATTGTGCTGTATGAATTCAACCAATCCCGGCTTACCATGTAGTGCAACAGGTGCTGAGTACGTTCGGTCATAAGCTCCGCATGTTCAGGCAACAAGGTGTACATGCGTGCCGCAAAATCGGGCAAGGTCTCATCCTCCCACCAGAACGGATCATTCGCCAATAAATGATCATAGAACATGTCCATGACCACTCCCGAATAACGACCTGCATATTGTCGAACTCGCGCTCTTCCCTCAAGCTGTAAAGGATGCCTATCCGTAAACGAATCGATCGCCCGATGCATGCGTATTCCACGCTCCACATCAGGGTGGTATTTGCTCAGGTCCCGGCCTTTGATCTCATCCGCCATGAAGTTCCCAACGATCACTAACGGGGTATTGCCCGAGACGTAGAGATGACCTAGAAAATTCATTGCGGAAAGATAGGAACCCGTGACTCGTGGACCATCGAAAGTAGAAAGTCGAACGAAGCCTCCCACCAATGGATCAGGCCGTTCATGTATTCCCTATTGTTGCTCAGCTCCGTTCGGGTACTTTAGCTCCGTAAAATGTCATCCAAAGCCCACAGTCTAAACCTTTTCAATCGCACACGTGTCGTGTATTGGGTTACACAATTGATCGGCTGGGGGCTATTCACCGGCTTATTCCTGTTCTGGAATTACTTGGAGGATCGATTAACACCGGACGGTGTTCGAGTGAATTTCGTGGTCTTCGTGATCGGGATCCTAATGAGCCATTATTTCAGAAGCATCATCTTACGAAAAGGCTGGTTGGAAAAGGACTTGGGCTGGGTGTTGCCCCGCCTTGCGCTTTGGTCAGTAATTCTAGGATCTTCCGCGTTCTTGGTACTCGGGATCATCCACGATCTATCATTCGATTTCGAGCCGTTGCTTTCCGGATCCGCATCAGATCTTTTCGGACGTATTCTGAACTGGGTGGTCCTGCTTTTCCTATGGTCACTTTGTTATTTGGGATACACGTATTTCATCCGGCATCGGCGAGAGGAGATACGGAATCTAAGGCTCGAGACCGCTAACCACGAGAATCAGTTGCAGAATTTACGCGCTCAGATGAACCCGCATTTCATGTTCAATGCGCTCAATAGCATACGTGCGCTGGTCGACGAAGACCCTGATCAGGCAAAACTTGCTATCACTCAACTGAGTGCCATACTCCGCAATGCTTTAGCAACCGTGAAACGCAAAACGGTACCCTTGGGCGAAGAATTGGATATCGTGAAAGCATACCTTGGATTGGAGCTTATCCGATATGAAGAACGGTTACGTGTGCAATGGAACATTGAACCGGATCTGAACCGCATACAAGTTCCACCGATGTTGCTACAGACCCTTGTGGAGAATGCTGTACGGCATGGTGTAGCGAAATATGCGGATGGTGGCGACATCCATATCAGTGCTCAGAAAAGCGTGAACGGCATCGTACTTTCAATTCGCAACAGTGGACATTTTGAAACACCAGGAACCCAACAGATGAACGGCGGATCCAACACTACATCGCGTGTTGGGATCGGGTTGCGGAACACACGGCGTAGATTGGAAATGCTCTATAAAGGAGAAGCGAATTTAAAGATCCAGAACCGTGATGGAATGGTAGTGACCGAGGTGGAAATTCCTGATAGTTAATGATGCAAGTTGTTCATTGTCCGTTATGCGTTAAGTGAATAACGAACCTTTGTACAACGACCGACAACTGATAACCTGCAACAAACAACCGACCCATTATGAAAGCTTTGATAATTGATGATGAACGCTTAGCAAGGAAGGAACTCGCCGGGTTGTTGGAGAAGTATGATAATATTCAGGTAGTTGGTGAAGCAACCAACGCCGATGAGGCTGAAACGCTTATTGCAGAAAAGCATCCCGATCTATTGTTCCTGGACATCAATATGCCGGAACGAACAGGTTTCGACCTCTTGGAGGCACTGGACCAAGCTCCGCATGTGATCTTCGTTACCGCTTATGACGAGCACGCTTTAAAAGCCTTCGAGGTAAATGCTTTGGATTATCTATTGAAACCGATCGACCCGGAACGACTGGATGCAGCGATCAATAAGTTACAGACCACGACCGAATCGGATGTATCGCACCGAGAAACCTTGCACGAGAACGATCAGATCTTTTTAAAGGACGGCGAGAAATGTTGGTTCGTTACGTTGAAGGATGTGCGGTATTTTGAAAGTGAAGGCAACTATGTCCGGGTCCGCTTTAAGGATCAAAAACCTTTGGTACTCCGTTCATTGAACAAACTGGAGGAGAAGTTAGACCCCAGGATCTATTTCAGAGCTAACCGCAAACACATCATCAACCTGCGCTGGGTGGATAAGATCGAACCGTGGTTCAGTGGTGGCCTTATGGTGAAACTGAAACCAACATCCGACAAACCCGACGCAGAACCCGAACAGATCGAAGTGTCACGCAGACAAGCCAGTCGTTTCAAGGAACTGCTAAGCCTGTAACGTTGGATTCCGACCGTTTCCTGAACGAGGAATAACGCTATGCAAATAGTGTAGTCACCAAGATAGATCGCGCCCCCAAGAAAAAGGTCATTCGTTTTCCGCCCGATCAATCCTATCTTGCCTCCGCATACCAGAAAACCATACGCTCATGATCCGCATCATTACTCTATTGCTCCTCGCCTTTTTCACATCTACATTATTCGCTGGCCAAGGTGGACCGGATGCCTATGGTTATATCTGGAAGGACAGTAACGAACCGGATGGGCCGGTCTATGCTTGGCAGGATATCACGAGTATTGGAACGTTGGTCAGTGGGCTTGCCGATGACAATTCGGTTGGGCCGATCGTGATGCAGACCAGTTTTCAGTATTACTGGTATACCCGCAAATTCATTTGGGTGGGTAGCAACGGTTATATAGCGTTCAACAGTGGTAACATCGCCTCACCCTTCCCAACCATTCCAACATCCGGCGGCACCAATGATTATATAGCTGCCATGATGAGTGACCTTACATTCTTGGGTGCTGGCAACCCGGCACAATGCTATATCTACGATGATGGTCTCATAACCACTGTATCATACATCAACGTTCCATTCTGGAGCGCAACAGCGCCCAATAATTTTGAGGGTTCCAATACATTCCAGATCATTCTGGATACGAACGACAGTACCATCACAGTGCAATACCAAGCGCAGACTGGGTTAACACAGAATACCGATCTGAAATTGGGGATCGAAAGCGTTGCTGGCAGCATTGGTCTACAGCACTCTGCCAATGTGTATCCGGTTGCCAATTATGCCATTCGTTATTACCAACCGCCAGTGGGCCTGTTGGATATCAGCGATGCTACGATCACCTATAACACTGCCGTTGGTAGTGGTGGGCAATTCCTTTCCCGAGGTGGATCACAGTTTCCTTTGAGTACAGTGATCGGGAATATCGGAAATGTGGATGTGGCCGATTTCCTCACTACGGGTGATGTGCTCAATGCTGCGGGAGCTGTTGTGGTAACGAACCAACAATCCGTTGGCTACATGGCACCTTACGGAGACACCTTGATCACTTATCAGAATGCCTTCGACCCGACCACAGCGGGTACATACCGCTTTCGTACTACCATAAGCGGCGTTATGGATGAGCTGGTAACACTGAACAATACTCAGATACAAGAGCTTGTGGTGTTGGATACCACAGTTACAACTCATGATCTTGAATACCATGGCAACGCGGATGATGGTCTTGGCCTTGGTTGGAGTGGCGGAAACGGCGGAGTTGGTGTGCATTTGATCCCCCCCTACTACCCTGCATATGCAACAGCGACGACAGTGCGGATCGCGGCTAACGCCACTCTGGCCGCGTTCACGATGATGGTCTTCGCTGATGATGGACCTGATAATACACCCGGCACCTTATTGGATTCGGTTTACATGTCCGGCGCAAATGCTGCGGCCGGCAACCATGTGGTTCCATTATCATCACCGCTTACAATTGCCGATGGCGGCGTATATGTCCAATGGTACATGGAGGGCGAAGGGGTGAACATCGCTCAGGATATTTCACCACCCTTTTCACTTCAGACCTACGAAGTACTTGGTGGAACATGGGCAGAATTCCGCGATCGAGAGAATATTGACTTCTTCATTGGTCTTCGATTGGAACAAGTACCGGTATATGATATTGGTTGCTCCGGATTCTTCGGCGTTGCCGCCATGGATGATATCGGAAGCCCATTGGCCGTTCGTGCTTTTGTCCACAATTACGGAAATGCTGCGATCACGAATTTCCCCTTGAGCTATCGGTTCGGAACGGACCCTGTGTTCACTCAGACCTATACTGGAGCGGCCATTGCGCCAGGTGCTGAAACATTGGTCACGTTCACGCAACAATTCATTCCCACCATGGATGGTCAGGGAGATCTTTGCGCTTGGACAGCTGAACCAACTGACGTTATCTCGAACAACGACACGCTTTGTTTGACCGTTTCAACGTGGATCGGAATTGAGGAACTTCCGATACTAACCGCAACCGTTGGTCCCAACCCAGCGAATGAGTTCGTCCGGATATCGGGTTTACCGATCGGTTCCTATTCAATGGAATTGCACGATATGCAAGGCAAATTGATTGATCTAGAACGACTGAATGTGGCACATGAAGGGGTTCATATTTCCGTAGCGGATGTTCGTTCGGGTTTCTATGTCCTGCATATGCGTTCTGAGGAAGGCAGTTTCAGAACACTCCTATCGATCGAGCGATAACTCTGCCCTCAACGTCTAACTTCGTGCGCTCTTTGGGCGAAATTGCCAAGGACGTGTCTGCTCATGAATAAGAATACAACTGCCCTTTTGATCGTTTGGAACGTAGTACTAACTGCTCTGCTGGCATGGAGCCTTTTGCGCACATCCTCAACCGATCAGACCATAGCGGTCCCTGCAACTGGATCTTCCGAAGAAGCTATGAAAGCGGTGATCTCCCCAAGAGATAGTTCAGCGATCAAGGATGCGCGAATAGCCTATTTCGTAATGGACTCAGTGCAATCGAAATACGAAATGGTCAAAGAACAAGGTGACAGATTGCGTGGCGAAGGAAAACGGCTGGAAGGCAACCTACAGCGTGAAATGGATAAGGCACAGGGTCGCTATCAGGAGCTGATGCAAAAGGACCATACCTATAGCACACAAGCTGACATCCAGAAAGACGAAATGGAATTGCAGAAGTTGGGTGAAAAGATCCAAGGATTGCAGGCAAGCAGTGAGGAACAACTGGGTCGCATGGAGATCGAAAGCTTGAACCTGATATCCAAAGAGATCGAGGATTATCTACAGGACTATAACGCAGTTGCGGGATTCGATTATATATTCAGCGTGCAGAATGGTGGCCAGATCTGGACTGGTAACGAGAACTTGGACATCACGGAAACGGTGGTCAAAGAACTCAACAAGCGGCATAGGGCCAAGAAACCCGTGGCAAAGCCTTGATCGGTATTTGTGCAGGTTTCCAGTGCGTTATTCAATACGGACTGACCCAAAGCACTGCCGCTTAATGATTTTCATTTTTGGCGTAAACGAACGAGCTCGTGAATGGATCTATTGGACGGAAAAAAGAAAGAGAATATTGGCGATTACGTGATCAGCATGTGGCACATTGAGGATCTGATGCGGGCCAGCAAGTTCGATATGAAGATCATTGAGGAACAATTGATCGAGCCGATCGATGGGGACTACGAAACCCGTGAGAATGTGCGCGAGTGGTACTCCGATATCATTGCCAGAATGAAAGAGGATGGCTTGGAACAAAGCGGCCATTTACCCGAAGTGAACGATGTACTTGGCGAACTGGAAATGCTCCACCGTTCGTTGGTGGAAGGTGATAGCGATGAGAAGTACACTGCTCTGTACGTCCAAGCCAGTGAAGGGATCATAGACCTTCAGAAACAAGCCGGAGAAGAGGCACTACCACCGATCGAGACATGCTTTACCGCAGTCTATGGTCTTATGGTCCTACGGGCGAAGAATGCCAAGATCGCCAAAAGCACACTTGAAGCAGAGTCGTCCATGAGACGGCTGTTGGAGTATTTGAGCATGCATTACAAGCAGATGCGGAAATTGCCTGGGATCTCTTTGAATTAGTCCGATCGGTAGGGCACCGTATAGACCTTCGCCCATCAAATACTTTGCATTCAATTCCAGATACATTTGGAACGATAGTTGACAAGATCATTGCAAACCTGATGACGGAATTCCAAATTCCACTTCCTATTCCATGCGATCTCTGACAGTCTTAGCCCTATTGTTCTGCGCAAGTGTTATGCATGCACAGGATAGCAAGGGGTCCAGATCCGGGGGTGTGGAGATCTTGAACGCTGATATCTGGGAATTCGATCAGGCGCGAGCCCAAGGGGCACAAGTTCTGAAAGGGAATGTGCGATTCAAACATGGACAGGCGATCATGAAATGCGATAGCGCCTACCTCTTCGAGGATGAACGTGTACGTGCGATGGGGCGTGTGAACATCAACCAAGGTGATACGTTGTTCGTGGATGGCGACGTCCTGGAATATGAAAGCAGTACCCGTATGGCTCGGTTGGAAGGCAACGTGCATCTGCGTAATGCCGATATGGAATTGACCACTCCTGCGTTGGATTATGACATGAATGCAAAACGTGCTTTGTACACGAGCGGCGGCCGTATTGTAAGTACGAAAGAGAACAACACGCTCACCAGTGACATAGGCCTGTACTTGGCTGATTCGCGATCGTTCATTTTTAGTCACAACGTATTGCTTGAACATCCGGAGCATACGATCACCAGCGATACCATGCACTACGGAACGGGCACTGGTGTCGCGGAATTCTTTGGACCCACGCAGATCATACAGAATAACACGGTCATCAATACACTACGCGGCACATACGACACACGGAATGAACGGGCACGATTCACAAAACGATCCCGCATACTAAGCGGTGGCCGATCGCTCGAGGGCGATAGCTTGCACTATGATGAACCAACGGGTATCGGGCGTGCTTGGGGAAACGTTGCTGTTACGGATACGGCCAGTGATATGATCGTGAATGGTGATCAAGGTTTTTATGACGAGATCAACGATCGATCCATGATCACAGGTCATGCCGAACTTGTGATCCTGATGGATGGGGATAGCCTTTTCCTGCACGGCGACTCTATCTTCACGGCACCGGATAGCCTAGGGAAACGAGTAATGGCACATCGCAATGTGCGTTTCTTCAAAAGCGATATGCAAGGCGTTTGTGATACGCTGATCTACACGGATGCCGACAGCTTGATCCGGATGTTCAATGCTCCGGTATTGTGGAGCGGATCGGATCAGATCACTGGAGATCATATCCGTATAGCGATGAAGGATGGAAAGGCGCATCGACTGTTCGTGGAGGACAATGCATTCCTTGTTTCCCAAGCGGATAGTGTGCATTTCGACCAGGTAGCTGGAACCACGATGACAGGATTCTTCGTAAACAACGAATTGGATCGGATCCTTACTGAAGGCAATGCGCGCACAGTCTATTTTGCACGAGAGGAAAAAGATGGGATCGAATCGATCATTGGTGTGAACCGAGCAGACTGCAGTAGGATCTCTGTAAAACTCGCAGAGGGCAAAGTTGGCACTGTCACTTTCATGGAACAACCGGATGCCATCCTCTACCCCATTGATAAGGCTCCACTGAATGAGCTACGCATGGAAGGATCGGATTGGCGCGATGACGAGCGGCCTATCGATCGGCAGGCGATCTTTGATCAGTGAATCTTTCCACCGAAATCGGATATGATCTTCGGGTCGAGCGCCTCCTTCTCGTCAATTCCGGAATGATCATCAACTACGCCTTCCTGCTTGTTGTTCGTGAATTCGTTGGGATATCGGATCACCCGTGCCCCACCCTGGATCGGATCGATCCGTTGCAATTTGAACACTGTTCCATTGCTATTGAATCTATTTCCGGATGCATGTATCAAGGCGAGATCGGATCCATTCACGACCGTGTTGTTACCCTCGAACGTGCTTTCGATAAGCAGCAATTGACCCGCTGACCCGACAGTGATCGCCGTATTGGTCATTCCAATAAAACTGCATTCCTGGATCATGGCACGTTCGCCGTTGATCAGCACAGCGCTTCCGACGGAACTCTTGCGCGAACTCCGGAAATCACAATCACGAACCTCACTGCGTGCATGCTCCAATGCAAGCAATGGCCCCGTACCACCATAGAAATTCACATCAACAAGCGTTACATGACCACCGCTCACCTCCAAACCGTGACCCTCAGCAGCCTCGATCTCGCAGCCGTTAAATGCCGCGTTGAGCGCTCCGCGAATGGATACTTGAGAACCATCCGCACCTCCGCCGCTGATGTACAACCCTGAGACATGGCACAATGCCTTACCATCCCCTCGCATGGCTATGGCCTTGAATGGTTGGGCATCATTTGCGGCGCGTATGAACACGGGACGTAAACGCGAACCGCGAATGTGCAAAGGCCCCTGCACCATAATGCCACTTCCAGGAGCCATTGTGATCCGCGCGCCTTCATTGATCACAAGTGCTTTACCTGGCGGAAGTAGGATCTCATCCTTGAAGTAATACTTTCCTCTGTTCAGAACCAATGTATCACCTTCCGTTCTTGCAGAGAAGAACCACCTCGCAACATCTTCGATCGGTGTCGTTCCTTCCATTGCTTGCACTAGAACAGGGCCGGAAGCCGCGGCAATACCTACAAACGTGGCACGTCCCGGACCCGCGACCCAGTGCGCATCATGATACGCAAGAGGATCGCCGTTCTCCAAATGATCCTCCAATAATACATTGGCTACACGGTTCGCCGTGGCACGTGCCCACGCCAGATCACCTTTTTCCGCGAGTATAGGTAACCATGTGTTATCCACTGCGGCAAATTTCTCCTTTATGCGCCACCGAAGATCATTCAATTGCACGCGTCGTTCGACCAACGAATTCCTGAATTCCTCCTGTTCCAATAATGCACTTACCGGGTCCATGGTGAATGCGGATCGGCCTACCGTATATCCAGGAGCGCGATGGAAGATCGGTGAGATCTTTCCTGTTGTACGCCGATGGATGTACGGCACTGATCCGTTCACTGTTGGATCCCCGTTCTCCAACCATCGCATCAATAACCACGATATGGCAGCATCCTTGTCCAACACGTTATTAAGAACTTCAGGGTCGCCTTTCGCCAAACCAGCATATAGCGTTGACCACAACACCCTTAACTCCGGCTCCATCATTGGATCACTGAATGTGTTCGGGAACATGCCTTGCGGACAATCAGGGTCCGCCGATGCATTGAACAACGTTGCATCCGCTAAGCGCTTCTTGGCCAAGAACGCACGATCGAAGGCTTCTTCTTTTTGAAAGACGCCCAGATCCTTACCACAAGCAATGACGCGTACGAATGAGACCGCTGCAACCGGCAATTCGAGCTCGGTGGCCAACACCTCCAAGTAGATCGAGCGAATATTCCCAATAGTGGCCGGTACCAAGTTGATCTGGTGTTGTTGTTCGTACGGATCGAGTTCCGGGAAGCGTATAGAGAAGGATCCTGGCACTGGACCTATATGGGCCAATTCAGCTTGTGAACTATAATTATCCGATTCGAATTGAGCACTACGCCATTGATCGTCGTAGCCATCGGTCGGACAAACAAGCGACTGTCCACCGATACGAAGAACAGCGATCTCTGAATTTGTTGCATCCTCCAGAATACTCCCTTTCAAGTCGGCGAATATGCGCACTTCTTCTGACTTGATCCCGAACGGCCACTTGCCGGTGAGAAGTTTCGGTGAAGCCAGTGCGAAAACACCAACGATCAAGCCCAATGGGATCATCAAACCTAAGAACCAGGCCTGTGGGCGTGTTGATGCTCTGCGGACAACGCGCCTCATTGCGATGAATTTTCAGTACCTCTCCAAAAGGCCACAGCTTTATCCCGGAACGTAGCAGACGTTCGTACCGCTCGACGGATCGAATAGCCGTAGGTGTTACCATCCCCAACGATGATGTGCGCATGTTTCTGTCGATCACGCAATAGCGACGGGATCAATCTGGCTTCCGCTTGGCGCCATTTATCCAGGAACAGATCATTGCTTAGAAGATGTGCTTTTGCCTCACTGACGTATTGCTCTTTACGCGCCGTCCATTCAGGTTCGTTCGCAACTAACTGTTGTAATCGCAACATGGGTGAAGTGATCGTGCTGTCTGCGATGCTCACTTGCGCATCCTCCATGATGCTTGCGCTGCACATCACCGGATAGAATGTGCCGCTTCGCGAACCGAGGGCCCAAGCATGTTCAGGGTCTTTCATCCGAAGAACCTCAACAGCTGCAGTGTATCGAAGTAACGCATCAACATCCAACGCAGTAGCGATCGAATCCCGACGGGCATACGCTGTTAGCAATGTATCGTTCAGGGCGCTGATCAAGGATCCAGAACGTGCTGCGGCCAGGCTGTCTGAAAAAGGAAACACCGCATACCGTCCTATGTCCGAAACAGCAATGGTGGTAGGCGAAAAACCACGTGCTTGCTCCAGATCCGACCCAATTACCTCGCGGATCTCCATAACACCCATTGCTTCATCATTGATACGGACCTCGAACAATCCGTCATAGGGAACAACGACACCCATTTCACCAGCGACCCATAACGCCATATGTTCCTGTAGCATATCCGTGGATCGAGGGTTCCGAATTTCGATCTTGTTGAATGGCAGCTCATTCGGAGGTGCTTCAAACGCAACACCAAATGATCTTTTCCTATGGTTCGAAGGTGGACCCTCAAACGTGAATTTCGCTTCGTATTCGCTTCCATCCAACAGAAAAGTACCGAGCACTTCACCCCCACCTTCACTTGCTGTTGCGGCATAATAAGCGCTGGCTTCCATTTGAATGATCACAAGTGGCAGTCTGGACGGCGCGGGTTGTTCTGCATAACCATCAAGCGCTGTCATGGCCATCGAACTGCTTGCAATGGTCAATGCCCTGCTTGGGCCTAAGAGCACACCGAAGATCAAGAACGAGATCGCTATTAATGCAACTACGACCAGCCCTACCGCAGCACTGCCCTGTGGTGCGCGGTTCATCGGCCCTGTCGTGTGCTAAGCAGTAAAACCAACGCTGTGGCCAAGGTCATTACCATTGCGCTTAGGTTCAGGCCAAGGCCGAGCAAGCATGCAATAATGATCGCAGGAAGCCACAGTCCTTTCGGCTGGGTAGAGCGACTCAAAAACCCAGCAATAATGACCGATACCGCAATGATGATGGCTGCTACAAGATGATCTCTGAAATGATGCAATAGCAGTAGGACACCATACCCTCCCAGCAATAGTGCCCAGGGTACCATTGGTCCACGATCCGCAGGTCGGAATCCACGATTCCAACTAAATCCGATGAGCACCAATGCTACAACGAGCATGGCGAATAACGTGACCAATTCCACCCAACCGTGGAAAAGAGCACCAAGCCAAGGATCAGTATCTGGGGACATGCATTATACGTTACAATGGCCTAAATTGAGGACTTTGCAACGGGTTCGCGGCCCATGTTCAGATTAGTTTTCAAGACGGAAATGGGGACTAAATTGGTTAATGGAGCCTTTTGATGGACCCATCAGACCTTGCTCATAAAGAAAAGGTGATGAACCATGGGCTTGCTGAGCGCAACTCAAGGCATTAGACCATTACAGCCATTTCAGATCAAGCCGCAAGCTCACATGAAACGCGCCATCCAATTCGTGCGCAATGGCACCCGGAAGTTCTCGCGTAGATCACCTAACGTCGAAACCTGATCGTCGTAAACTATCGTATCTCCGGTTACTACGCCTTCGGCGATCAGCTCGGGAAGCTCGTGTAATCTACAGCTCGTGATCAAACCATCTTGTTCGAATACAACGACCATGCGATCCGTAAGCATCAAATTCAACGTGTATTCCAGGTCCTTGATGAAGCCTACACTTTTGTCAAGACTACAACCGGATGCTTTGGCCTGTTCCTCATCCACGGAGATCACAACGAATCGATCGTATAGCACTTCGACCGTAGCGTCCAAAGGCGCACCATGTGCCGCCCATGTGCTAGTGAAGGATCCACCTTGCTCGCGAACAAGCTTCTGTTCCGCATTGCTCAGATTGCGAACTGATTTATACACCCATATTCGCGCGGTCGGCGCCATATCGGCCAATCGCTTTGAGATCATGGGGGCAGTCTCTGTAGCTTCCATTGTGATCGTCATTTCAAGTGCAAGTTGCAAACCATATACCAAAGTCCAAATGAAACTTTGTATAAGTTATATACGATGGTTGTGTGAATTAAGTTGTGATACGCCCACAGGTTGCGATCCCCTAGGTATTCAAGAATAACATATCATCTGGGAGGAACTCGGTCCCTGATCCAGAAAAACAGGAGATCAGGATCAGCCACCGATCAAAGATCCGCAGCTTCAGCGATCAGTTCCGCGATGTCCTTTACCACGATGCTGCCTTCTTTACCGAAGTGTTTTACACCATCGGTCAGCATGGTGTTGCAGAACGGACAGCCGGCCGCTATGACCTGTGGTTCCATTGCTACGGCTTCACCGGTACGCTCAACGTTCACTTCCTTATTGCCCGGCTCCGCTTCCTTGAACATTTGCGCGCCACCCGCTCCGCAGCACAAACCTTTTGCACGACTGCGCTTCATTTCCACCAGTTCGCTGTCCAGTTTCATGAGGACCTCACGCGGTGCTTCATATTCGCCATTCCCTCTGCCCAGATAGCATGGATCGTGGAATGTGATGCGCTTGCCTTTAAAACTTCCACCTTTCACTTTTAGACGACCTTCCTTCAGCAAGGTGTTCAGGAATTGCGTGTGGTGCATCACCTCGTACATACCGCCCAATACCGGATATTCGTTCTTCAACGTATTGAAGCAATGCGGGCAAGCCGTGACGATCCGCTTCACTGCGTATCCATTCAACACCGCAATATTCTGCATCGCTTGCATCTGGAACACGAATTCATTTCCTGCTCTACGCGCCGGGTCGCCGGTGCAGCTTTCCTCCTGACCCAACACAGCGAATTTCACTCCGGCATTATTCAGCAACTTCGCGAATGCCTTGGTGACCTTTTTCGCACGGTCATCGAACGAACCCATACATCCTACCCAGAAAAGCACTTCTGGGGTCTCGCCTGCTGCAGCGTAGTCGGCCATGGTGCGAATGGAAAGTTTATCTGTCATGCTAATGCGTTTCGCGAACCACTAATCCTGCGTCCAATCCATTCGTTTATCCGGCCCGAATGCCCACGGCGCTCCGTTGTTCTCCACATTGGTGAACATAGTCGTTAGTGCTGGCCGGGTACGACTTTCTTCCATGACCAAATAGCGGCGCATATCGATGATAATTCCAACTGGATCGATATTCACTGGACAAGCTTGCGTGCAAGCGTTACAGGTTGTGCATGCCCACAATTCCTCTTCGGTTATCCTGGAATGAAGACTGTTTCCATCATCTTCCCATTTGCCTTTGGCATCGATCACCTTTCCCACTTCCTCCAAGCGATCACGGGTATCCATCATGATCTTGCGTGGACTCAATAATTTCCCGGTGATATTGGCGGGACATTCACTGGTGCAACGCCCACACTCAGTGCAGGTGTATGCGTCCATGAGGTTCTTCCACGAAAGATCGAAGATATCCTTTGCTCCGAAACGCTCGGGCATTTCAATATCACCCACTTTCAACACAACAGGCTCCGGTGGCGGCACGGAGGGGTCCAACATGGACCTTACTTCACCGGTAACACGATCCATGTTCTTGAGCTGCGTTTTCGGAAAGAGGTTGCTGTAAAATGTGTTCGGGAACGCTAGTAGTATGTGGAAATGCTTGCTGTATGGCAAGTAGTTGAGGAAGGCAAGGATCCCAATGATATGGAACCACCAGCACGCGCGTTCTACGATGATCAGACCTGTAGTACTGAGCCCGTACAATAAAGGCACTATAAACCCACTGACAGGGAACGCACCCGCTTGAATGTAATGGTCCGCACCACGCTCTTGCAAGGTAAGGTCGGCAGCATTCATGGTCAGGAACGCTGTCATCAGTGCGATCTCGGTGAACAGGATGATGCTGGCATCGCTGCGTGGCCATCCATCCATTTCCTTCATCCAAAATCGTTTGAGGCGAAGGCCCTCTCTGCGCACAAGGAATGCAACACAAGCCAGTAGTACGCCTAAGGCTAGTAATTCAAAACCACCGATGAGAAAATCATAGAGCGGTCCAAGGAGACTGAGTACGCGATGTGTTCCGAAAAGGCCATCGATGATGATCTCCAACACCTCGATATTGATGATCACGAAACCTGCATACACAATGATGTGCAAGAATCCAGCAATTGGCCGTACGACCATTTTGCTCTGGCCAAGAGCAACGCGTGCCATGGTTCCCCAGCGTTCTCCGGGACTGTCACTCCGGCCCTCATCCCTTCCTAAATTAATGTTCCGTGCGATACGCTTAACGTTACGTGCAAAGAACCAAGATGCCGCAACGACAATAACCGCAAAAATAATGTTGGAGATGATACTCACTTGATCTCTTCTTTTTGTAGGCCTTTCTGGATCCGATCGATATCGCTATCACTCAACTTAGGTAAACGATCCTTCTTGCCGAACAAAGATAAATGGACATATCGGTTCGGGTTGAGCCGAAGATCTTCCATGAGCATATCCAATTCACTACTGGCAGAGCGTAAATTATTGTACAACGAATCATCCTTTATCAATAGACCAAGCGTGCCCTCGCCACTATTCAGCTGATCCATGATGTTCTTGAGTTGGGCGCTACTCGCACTCAGGTCATGAAGCACCTTTTCTATTTGTCCGTTCGCCATGGTGCTTGTGATCGTATCCACATTCTGCAGGATATTTGAAATATTCGCATTGGACGCGGCAAGATTCTCAGACACTTTGCGCAGGTTCTCCAATGTTGCATGGATCGAAATGGCTTCCGAAGCCATGAGCTTATCAAGCCTTTCTGCTGTTTTATCGAATGACTCCAACGTATGACGTATACTTGAGAAGCTTGCGTTGATATCACCCCGGGTCGTATCGTTCAGGATCAAATTCAAGGCAGTAAGCACGGAATCCACACTGGAGAACATGCTCTCCGCTTTTTTCTTCAATGGATCGATCTGGCCACTCACTGCATCCGTAAGACTAAGTTGCGCATCACCGAACAACGTATCACCTTGGCTGACCTCTGCAGGGCCTGGCCCTAGGATCAACTGTAGGGAACGAGAGAACAGGTCTGCACTGTAGATACGGACCTTGGTTCCTTCGGTAAGCATCAGGCGATCCTCATCCATTTGGAATGTAACCGCGATCGAACCACTTCCGTTCGGCATCAGTTCACGATGAATGACCTGACCTACCTTATATCCATTGAAAAAAACCGGTGTTGCTTCAGTAACTCCCGAAATGTCGTCGTATACCACATGGTAAACATTCCGTTTTTGGAAAAGATCAATACCCTTGAGGTAATTCACCCCAAAAACCAATAACAATATGCCACCAAGAACCAATAGTGCAATCGAATACTCACGGCGCATCTTCATCTACTTCGTTGTCCTTATTCACTGACCTTGGGCCAATTTAAGCGCTTCTTGCAGATCCATGCGTTGATCATTCCTATATGCAACGATGAAAGCCCCATCGTATCCGACATCCCTGCACCGCTTTTGAACTGCACGTGCACCTTCCAGCGAATGCTCATTACCGATGGAATAGCGGAACAGACCAGCACTCTTGTATTCTTCAACGCCTTCCAGTCCATTGAAATTCCTCGGTTTGGGATCAACGTGTTTACTGGTCGTGGCGATCTGTACTTTGAATCTGATCGCATCCTTGGAGTGTGACGGTGTCTCTTCTGGTGGCGCTGACGCCGGGTCAGGTTCCGGATCGTTAGGCTTTTCCGGAAGGATCGAAGCAGTGGTGGTATCCACCCCTTCCATGGAATCCTTATACTCCTTGAATGCCCGATATACAGCCGATGCCATGTAATCCTGACCAAGTTCGCCTTGTAGGAATTCCTCTTCAGTTGCATTGGTCAAAAATCCCAACTCCACCAGAACCGCAGGCATCGTGGTGTAACTGATCACCAGGAACCCTGCTTGTTTCACGCCGCGGTCCGGGCGGCCTACGCGTTCCCTGAACTGCTTCTGGATCAATGACGACAGTAAAAGGCTTTGGTCCATGTGCGTATTCTGGAGCAAGCCCAAAGCGATCATGCTCTCGGGATCCTTCGGATCGTAGCCATCATACTTCAATTCGTGGCCATCTTCCATCAAAATGGCAGCATTCTCCTTTTGTGCCACTCGCATATTGGCCTCGGTCTTGTGCAGACCCATAACATATGTTTCGCAGCCGTTCGGTGAATGGTTCTCGTTCGCGTTGCAGTGTATACTGATGAAGACATCGGCCTTGGCCTTATTTGCAATATTGGTACGCTCCATCAGCTCAATGAAACGATCATCTTCGCGGGTGTAGATCACATTTACATTCGGATATGCCTCCTTAATATACTTACCTATAAGCCTGACAACATTCAGCGAAACATCCTTTTCAGTGGTCTTGAACCGACCTGTGCCCAAATTTCCGGGGTCTTTTCCACCATGCCCAGCATCCAGAACCACTGTTCGAATACGGCTTGCATCGCGACCTTGGCCCAATGCTTGCGAGCAGAACAACGTTAGTGCGGCCGCTACCACACTTACATACGTTAACTGTTTGATCATGCGTTCCAATGGTCCCGGTCGGCGTTGTGTAATTTTCGGCCCGCTTTCCAAAGGGAACTGCAGACTTATGAAGGCACCGCCACGCTTCCGGACTTCCGGGTACGAATCTAATTGCAGGATCTCCGGCAGGTTCCTTAGTGTATTTTCAGTTTTCCTCACTACCATGTTGATGTGGGCTTCCTTTGGTGCTTATGGACAAGCATTGGAAAGCGAAGTGTTCTATACTGCACGTGATAGCATCCGCTATGACATTCAAGAGCAAACCGTATACCTTTTTGGCGCAGCTACCGTAAAATATGAAGATGTACAGCTCACTGCTGATCGCATCACCTTCAGCTTCAAGAACGAAGAAGCAAGGGCCTTTGGTGTGCTGGACTCGACTGGCAAAACGATCGGTAAGCCTGAATTTGTTCAGGATGGCAAAACCATCGAGGCCGATAGCATCCGGTACAACTTCACGACAAAGCAGGGGATCATACGGGAAGTGCGCACCCAAGAGGAAGGCACGTGGTTACATGCAGGACTTAGCAAGCGGCATAGTAATGGCGAAGTGCATAGCCGGGCCGGAATGATCACCACATGTGACAGGCCATATCCTCATTACCATTTCAAAGTGAACCGGATGATGGTGATACCGGATAAAAAGATCGTTACGGGAGCAGCTTACATGAAATTGGGCCGAAAGATCCCAACCCCTCTTGCAGTACCCTTTGGTCTATTCCCGAATAAAAAAGGAAGTAGCAGCGGGATCTTGATCCCCGTATATGGAAACAGTGCCCAGTTGGGCTATTTCTTGCTGAACGGTGGTTATTACCTGCCTATCAATGACCACTTGGACCTGCAACTGACCGGAGACATCTATAGTCGAGGCTCCTGGGGCCTACGTGGAATTACGCGATACAGTACGCGGTATCGGTATAGTGGTAATCTGGATATCAGCAGAAGCACGCAGTTGAATGGCGACCCTGAATACCCGGATTTCAGTAAACAGAACAACTTCTTCCTGAGGTGGAATCACAACGTCGACCCTAAAGCAAGTCTTACCGATCGATTCACTGCAAGTGTCAACGTAGGTACGAGCCGCAATTTCACGAATAACTTCAATAGCAATACCTCCGATTACCTGAGCAATACATTCCAGAGCAATATTAACTGGACGCATCTATGGATAGGAAAGCCGTACAACCTAAGTGCCAATTTGCGTCATAGCCAGAACACATTGAACGGCACATTTGACCTAACGCTTCCTGCCATAGCCTTCAATGTTACACGCATACTTCCTTTCCAGAATATCAAGAAACCGGGAACAAAGCGGCATTGGTACGATCAACTATATGATCAGATAGGAGTGAACTATTCGGCCAATTTCGATAATAAGCTCAGCACAACGGAGGAACAGCTTTCTCTCAGCAACCTGTCAGCACTGACCCGCGATATGCAGAATGGTATTCGACACACTGCGGCAATAACAACCAGTCTCAAGAATAAATTCTTCTCGTTGAATCCGGACTTCCGTATCAGTGAACGCTGGTATTTCATGTCCTTGGAAAAAACGACCTTCACATCGGCCGATACGATCTACACGGTAACGGATACCGTCCCAGGATTCAAGCGTGCGGAAGAATGGAGCACAGGCGCCACGCTGACCAGCAAACTGTATGGCATGTACTCCTTTCGTGGGAAGAACTTACAGGCGATCAGACATACGATAACCCCTTCCGTGGGATTCAATTACCGACCCGACCAAAGCACGCAGATCGAAGGACCATTCGGTGTGAACGGTGCGCTTTCGAATTATTCACCAATGGACATTGGGATATATGGCAAGCCCGCTGCAGGTGCAAGTGGATCAGTAAACCTCGGTGTGATCCAGAACCTCGAGGCCAAAGTGCGCGACATAAAGAACTCGGGGTTGGACAGTACCGTATTCAAAAAGATCAAGCTCTTCGATTATATCGGGATCACATCGAGCTATGACATCCTTAAGGACAGTTTGCGTTGGTCGCCGGTAAACCTTGCCGCGCGCACACAGTTGTTCAACATTGTCAACGTGAATGTGGTGAGTCTTTGGGACCCTTATGCCGTGGACACGTTAGGCCAGCGTATCGAACGCAGTGAGCGCTCCGTTACCGGTCGTTTGGCACGCATGACCTATACCAACGTGGCTTTGGGTTTTGAATTGAAAAGTAAGAAATATGGTAAGACCGTGAGCAGCACAAGCGATACGAACGATGCGCAGGTCGTAGAGGACAGCGACCCGTCCAAAGGAGCAAAGATCAACTTCAGTCTGCCGTGGAGGTTGGGTGTGAATTATAGTTATGACATTACACGGTCCTATGCAGGCGGGACAAGTACGGACAGTGAACGTCAGAGCGTGCTCTTCAATGGCGACGTGAACATCCTGAAATATTGGAAACTCGGGATCAGTAGTGGTTATGATCTGGTAGCACAAGAAATTACACCAACCTCATTGAACCTCTACTGGGATCTCCATTGCTGGGAATTCAACTTCAACATCATACCTCTTGGAGTTCGGAAGAGCTTCAGCTTCCGTATCAACGTTAAAGCAAGTGTTCTGCGAGATCTGAAATATGAATTGCGTAAGCCTTATGGAAACAACAGGAATTTGCTCTATTGATCTCTCCGGCTTGGTGACCAGTTCATTTTTTTCCTGAGCTTTTTACCCAGTTCTCGATCATCCTATCACCATTTGGTGTAAGCACGCTCTCTGGATGGAATTGCACGCCGCAAGTGTCGTACTGCACATGACGCAACGCCATCACCACCCCACTATTGCTCTTGGCCGTTACCCGAAGCGCCCCGGGTAGTACAATTGGATCTACTGCCCAACTGTGATAAAGACCCACTTCAAATTGAGATGGCATTCCTTCGAAGAGCGCATCGGTAGGATCGATCACTTCACAATTTACCGCTACGCCGTGCATCACACGTTGCTGATTGTACAAGGTGCCTCCGCATTGCTCTGCGATACCCTGCATACCCAAACAGACCCCGAGTATTGAATGCGATGGCATGAGCTTATCCAGAAGCTCCATCATGATACCCGCTTCATTCGGTAATCCAGGTCCCGGAGAAAGCACTATCCGATCGTACTGAGATGCTTCATTCACCGTGATCGCATCATTGCGTACCACATCGACTTGCGCGAACGGCTCCAACAAATGGTGCAGGTTCCAAGTAAAGCTGTCGTAGTTGTCTAAAAGGAGGAGCCGCATTGGGGGACACGTGATGGATGAATAGAACACAGATGACACTGAAAGAATTGATCAACGCAGAAACAGTTGTTGGTCGATTGAGGTGATTGATATTGCCTTCTCTCTTCTGCTCGTGCAAGGGTCTTTTATGTAATTTCTTGTTCTTTCTGAATACGAGCTGCTTTACCGATCCAGCCCAAATGCGTGTGATGAAAACTATCTCCGAATTTGAGGCCGTAACCGAAAATGCGATCCATGCTAGCGTGGCCGTATAGTATGATCGCAGAGACATAGAGAACCAACGCGAGTCCCTCGCCTTCAATGGCATGTACACTAAGCAATGCAGTTATCCATGAAAGCGCAGCTATAAGCACAGCGATTCCTTTATGATGTAGTAAATTGTATGAGGTCGCTCCTACTTTCGAATTCACTAAATAACCGATCATACTCACATCTGGACCAAAGAGCAGTAGTAAATAGCACCACCAAGGAACGTCGAAAAAGAACAAGGCAAGGATGCAAACAATGAACTGCGCAAGCTCTTCAAGCCGAAGTAGGTTCTTCATTCTAACTTCTACATTTTTCATTGATCATTTTTCATTCCCAAAGGGCCGCTACCATTCGATCCCTACAGGACAATGATCACTGCCCATGACCTCATTCAAGATGAATGCGTCCTTGATCTTTTTCTCGAATCCTGGACTTACAAGCACGTAATCGATCCGCCATCCCACATTTTTTGCTCGCATTCCGAAGCGCTGGCTCCACCAACTGTACTTAACTAGTTCAGGATGCTTTTTACGGAAGGTGTCCACATATCCGGTTGCAAGCAATGCAGACATCCCGTCGATCTCTTTCTGTGTGTAACCTGCGGTTTTATTGTAGTTCTCTTTAGGTCGCGCAATGTCGATGGGCTGGTGAGCTACATTGAGATCGCCGGTAAAAATGACCGGGAGTTGTTGTGCGGATAGCTCCACTAAATAGGCGCGTAATGTTACATCCCATTCCGTTCGATAGGTCAACCGCTTCAGTTCTTGCCCGGAATTAGGTACGTACGTGTTCACTACTATGAAGTCCTTGAAGGTTGCTGTAATGACCCTTCCTTCGGAATTGTGCTCTTCACCGTTGGGTATACCGTACTCAACTTTAACCGGTTTCACCTTGCTTGCGATCGCGGTACCGCTGTATCCCAATTTCGCTGCTCCATGTGCATGAACATGGTAGCCCACCAGATCCTGTAGCGCTGTTCCTACTTGATCCGGTGTAGCCTTGGTCTCTTGGAAACAATAGATGTCCGCATCCATCGTTCTCAACGAATCGACAAGCCCTTTTTTTACACTGGCACGGATGCCGTTCACATTGAATGAGATCAGTTTCATGGTGTACAAATCTCGTTATTCGAGTACAAGGAGCAGTTTCTTATACCACAAATTTGCCGTTCACATTGAAATGTTCGTCTTAAATACTTGCATTTTCACATTGATCGATAAACCTTTACATGTTCCTTACGTCATACCCAGAACAACCTTACCATGCCATTAGAACCTTACGCTGGCCCTTTCGGAACTCCACAGCTGCGGCATTTGCTTCGGCGCTCGCTTTTTGGTTGTTCTAATGCGGATCTTGCCCACTTTAGCGGTTACTCATTGGAACAAACAGTTCAAGAGCTACTGACGTTCACGAATAACACGACCCCTCCTATCAAGACCTATTGGGGTCTGAATGGAGCAACGCCGGACCCTTCATTGGTAGATCCTGATGTACCATTCGGAGCTACTTGGATCAACACCATTCGTGATTTTGAAGACGCTGACATCGCCACGAACCGTATTGCAAATCTTATTTTTTGGCGAACAGGATTATTCGTTGAGCAGGAACGGAATTTACGTGAGAAATTGACCTTGTTCTGGTTCAACCACATGCCTAATCAGGCATTCGAGGTTTTCATCCCCGAACTCCTTTACACTTACGATCAATTACTGCGTGACAACTGCATGGGCAACTTCCGGGAGATGATGTACGGTGTTTCCACCAGTGGTGCTATGCTTGTTTACCTGAATGGTTATTTGAACACAGTTGCGGCTCCGGATGAGAATTTTGCCCGTGAGGTCATGGAACTATTCACCCTAGGGGAAGGTAGTGGGTATACCGAAGCGGATGTGCAAGCTGCTGCACGGGTGCTGACCGGTTGGAGCTTATTGTTACAGCAAGGGGGGCAGCCAATAATTCCGGAAACAACTTTCTACGCAGTGAATCATGACACCACGGACAAAACATTCAGTGGGTTCTTCAATAATACCTTGATCCAAGGGCAAACCGGACCAACCGCTGGGCCTTCGGAAATGAATGCGCTGTTGGATATGATCTTCACAAAGGACGAGGTCTCATTGTCCATATGCAGGGAGATCTATCGCTTCTTCGTTCACGGGGAGATCACACCGACCATCGAAGCAGATGTTATTGTGCCACTTGCTGAGTTGTTCCGCGCGAACGCCAGTGCTCCGGACCAGATCAGGATCGTTATGCATGCATTATTGACAAGTGCTCACTTCTACAGTGTTGAAGTGCAAGCTTGCATGATCAAGAGTCCGGTTGATCTTGTAGTAGGTGCGGTCCGCATGTTGGATATGCCATTGCCGACCCCTGCACAGTTCGAGGCGCAATATGCAGCATGGCGAGATGTATATTACCTGGTCGACTATGCAGGACAGAACCTTTTCAATCCGCCGAATGTAGCTGGGTGGCCCGCATATTACCAGTATCCTCAATATGATAATCTGTGGATGGATACTGCGACGTTCCCTACACGGGTCAACACACTCCTAGGCATTCTATATTCCGGTTTCATCACGGACGACGTCATGTATCAGCCGGTTAGCCAGAATTTGACGCATAAAGTGGACTTCATGGCGGTGGTTGCTCAATTCAGCAATCCCAGTGACCCGAATGTACTCGTATCGGAGACCGTTGACCTGCTATACAACGTCCCTATTTCACAATCGGTAAAAGACCAATTGAAAACCAATTACTTGCTTTTGGGGCAACAGTCAGATATATACTGGAGTGATGCATACGATCTCTACGCCGCTGACCCGAACACGACAAATATGACCGCACAACTTGTACCGACCATACTTCTTTGGATGTATGGAGAAATGGCACAGGCCGCTGAGATCCACCTTCATTAAGAATTGCCATGAACAGAAGAAATTTCCTCCGGAACTCGTCCTTGGTAACTTTGGGTGGCCTTAGCGTACGGGGCTTCAGCAGTCCATTGATGCAGGCTCTGAAATCACGCGCTCTGGAAGACCGTGTGTTGGTCATTGTACAAATGATCGGTGGCAACGATGGTCTCAATACCGTGATCCCCTTGGATCAATACGACGTACTCAGCCAATTCAGGACCAACGTACTGATACCTGAAACACAAGTACTACCGCTTACCGGTCTTAGTGGTACTGGTCTGCACCCAGCAATGGGTGGAATGCGTGATCTCTGGGAAGACGGCAAACTCGGCATCATACAAGGTGTGAGTTATCCGGATCCGAATTATTCGCACTTCCGCTCAACGGATATTTGGGAGACCGGGGCCAACTCGGACCAACAACTCAATTCCGGATGGACAGGACGCTACTTGAACATCGAGTATCCTAACTATCCAGCCGGTTATCCGAATGACGACATGCCCGATCCGCTCGCGATCCGTGTCGGTGGTCCGGTAAGTCTCGGCTTACAGAACATGGGCGTTAGCATGGGTGTTGCCATCAACAATACAGATGATACCGTTGATCTGACCGGCAACATTTTCAATGATCCACTATCTGCTGATTGCACTGGAGATAAACTTGGCTTCGTTCGAAATGTGCAACGGCAAACGGATCTTTATGGTGATGTGATCAATGCAGCCGCTGCGGCGGGGTGCAATCAGAGCACCCTCTATCCTACCGGCACGGAACCGGGTGCTCGATTGGCCCAAGCATTGAAGATCGTTGCTCAGTTGATCTGCGGTGGCCTGAAGACAAAGATCTACTGGGTAAGCGTAGGCGGGTTCGATACACATGCGGAACAAGTGGTAGCAAGTGACCACACTACCGGTAACCATGCTGAGCTTTTACAAGGTGTAAGTGATTCGATCCACGCATTCCAGGATGACCTTAACCTACTTGGCCTTGAAGACCGCGTGCTTGGCATGACCTTCAGCGAATTCGGTCGAAGGATCGTGGACAATGCGTCCGGTGGTACGGACCATGGTAGCGCGTTGCCCATGTTCATGTTCGGTACCAAAGTGGTTCCCGGAATGACAGGAACCAATCCGGATATCCCTGTGAACAGTACGTATCAAACCAACCTGGCGATGCAGTATGATTTCCGTTCGGTCTATGCTTCCGTACTAACGGATTGGTTCTGTTTGGAACCGAGCGAGGTTGATCAGGTATTACTGGATACGTACCAGCCGCTTTCGATCATTGATCCCGCAGGATGTCTTGGTACCAGCGTACATGAGGCCAACCAACGTGCTGGCAACAGCCTTCTAAGCGTGTACCCGAATCCATTTGTAGAGCGTACTACGTTGAGCTATACAAGCAATGGCGGCCGTGTGCTGATCCAAGTATTTGATGAGCAAGGCAAACTCATGAGAACCGTATTGAACAGTGTGATGGCCCCTGGTTCCTACACTGCTGATGTGGATCTTGGCGAACTACCATCCGGTGTGTACTATGCACGTTTCCAGAACGAAGGTCTCCAGCAAGTGAAGAATATGCTGAAGGTGCGGTGAGGTTGGTTTGTTCGTAGCAACAGTATCGAAAAGCATTAAGCGTAGCCAAAGGCTACGATGTAATTTACATGAGAGCGTAGCCACAGGCTACGCTTAGTTGGACCACAGGCTACGCACAGCTTGAGCTTGTGATTGTAACCACAAGCTATGCTCAGTTGATCATAGCCACAGGCTACAATTTTTTCTGCATGAGAGCGTAGCCACAGGCTCGCCCAGTTGAAGCTTAGCTACAGGCTACGCCAAGTTAGGTAGACGATCAAGATCAGTAAAGTGAAATAAAAAAGCACTGGTGCCAACAGCCGCTAAAAACATGGCAGTTCGCGCGCTGAGCCATAAAAGGCTACGTTTCTTAGCGTAGCCAAAGGCTACGATGTTTACTGCATGAGAGCGTAGCCACAGGCTACGCTCAGTTGAAGCATAGCTCCAGGCTACACCCAGTTAGGTCATCTTTTCAGGTTCTGTGCATTTAATGTGTACGAAGGCTTCCGCGCTAAACATCAATGAAGTCGTTCGATATTTCATTCATGAACTAACCATCCCAATTGCGAAACCCCTGAACGCAACGAAGCCCCGACCTAGGTCGGGGCTTCGTTAAATTGGATCGTCTGTTGGGCTTACGCCTTCTGTACGTTCACTGCATTCAGGCCCTTAGGGCTTTCCTCTACTTCATAAGAAACAGAGTCGCCCTCCCAGAGCGCTTCACGAGTTCCGGTTTTGTGGACGAAAACGTCCTTTCCTCCTTCGTCAGGTGTGATGAATCCAAAACCTTTCTCCGTGTTGAAGAATTTTACTTTACCACTTGGCATTTTACTGTACTGTGTTGTTAATGAGAGCGCAAGATAGGTAGTTTGAACAATGCAACCGACATTTGACCAGCAAATTTCCAGTGATCACCATTCCGGCGACCTCAGTCATACCCCTATCCAACGTGGTTCTTAGGTCCATTTAGCCCTAACATTCGGATATAAATTCACTCGACCAGGATAGGATCGGATCTACTGCAGATCCGTCAACTGACTGAAAGTGAATCAGATAACAAGATAAGACCGTCCAAGATCGGGCGGTCCACTAGGCATCGCCTTTATCCAGATGGAGCCATGCCTGAACCATCTTCAGCTTTCCATACCCATGCTTTCCTCCGAAATGATTGAAGATCTCGCTGCTAGCATGTTCAGGGTTCGCATTTATGTAAGTGGCGATAACATTGCGCGTGGCATCATCCAATACAGCACCGATCTCTACTTCACCAGCGGCGATCCCTTTTGCTGCATGTCCTTCTATGGTGCTTTCCGTTAATTTTCGTTCGGCAGCAACCTCGGCAATACTCTTCCCGGCTTTGAAGAGGGCATAACTTGCCTTGTACGTCCCCCCTTTCAGAACTTTGGATCTCGATCCTTTTTTTGCGAATACCCCTTCGGCACTTTTCCGGACACGTTTGCGGCCGGTCTTATTAGAGGTCGTTGGCTTATTGGATTCCGCCCATTCGGCAATTTCGTTAACCAAGCTCGTGCGCTGATCAGCAAGATCCTGTTGCAATTCCGGCTTACGTTGTATGCTTTCTCCATTCAGGATGCATGTTGTGATATATCCCACTTTAACGATCATTTGCAACTTCTTCGCCAATAGGGTATCGATCTCACGCAGATCATCCGCATACCCTTTGCTCCTGCTCACCATTTCCACTTGGGCCAGATGCTGTAGAAGATCCTTTATGCTCTCCTTTAATATGGCCGAGTAATAGGCACCACCTTTTTCGATCCTTCCGAGGAGTGCTTCATGGTCATCGCTGTGTAACAACCGCACTAATTGATTCTGGAATGTGCGGGTGTTCTGAACTTCGGTTTCCAACTTCAGCTTGAATCGAGCCAGTGCGGTCTTCATGCTGGCGTCCTCGAACTCGTCCACATCCGAGTGGTCCTTTTGCACAAAACCGACCTTCACCATGATATCGCCAAGATCAAATGTGCTGATCAATACAGCTTGTAGGTAATGGCGTTGTTGCTCCTTCAATTGTTGCGATAATGGTTGCTGCGTGTGTTGCCGTTCACTGAAGGCCATTACATCCCTATCCGTAGAAACAACGGAAGGATCTATTCGGGTGCGTAACGTTAGCCCTTTCAATGAACGCAATCTCGATAGCGCAACATACACTTGCCCTGGAGCGAATGCATTGCCCACATCAATGATCGCTTTATCGAATGTCAGTCCTTGACTTTTGTGCACTGTAATTGCCCAAGCCAACTTGACCGGGTATTGCTCGAAGGTGCCTTCGATCTCTTCTTCTTGCTGCTTCGATCTCGCATTCACGACGTACCGTCTATTCTCCCAGACCTCTTTCTTCAACGTGTAGGACAGTCCGTTATCGAGCATCTCCACCTCTATCCCTTCCTCCGTTATGTCCGTGACCTTGGCCAACTTTCCATTGAAGTATACCTTCTCCATATCGTTCCGAATGAACATTATCTGCGCCCCCACTTTCAATTCCAATTCAGTCAGCACCGGAAACATGCTTTCCGGAAATTTCCCTTCCACATCGGCGCTGAAAACGTGTGACTTTCCTGGCAAAGCAGCCAATGCCTCATTATTCAATTCATCAGCGATCCGGTTGTGGGTGGTGAGCGTTATTACGCCGTCTTGCTCGCTCTTGGGGATATTGGCTTTGTAATGCGCATTCAAGGTTTCCACATCTTTTGCGGTTACCGTGTTGTTACGCAAATTGTTCAGGATATCGATGAACTCACCATCCTGTTGCCGGAAGATCTTGTCCAGTTCGATATGCGCATAACCCGCTTCCTTGATCACACGTGACTCAAAGAAATGAGCGTTCGCATAATATTTGCGAAGTATGCTCCACTCCGTATCCTTCACTACAGGTGGCAACTGATGCAGATCACCGATCAACAGCACTTGTACCCCACCGAAACTGCGATCGTAAACACCCCGAACACTGCGCATCCTGTGATCGATAGCGTCCAACAGGTCCGCACGGAGCATGCTCACTTCATCAATGATCAGTAAGTCGATGCTGCGCAGCACATTGCGGCGGATGGCATTGAGCGGATGTCTTTTCGTAAGCGTATCACGGTCGTGGAAATTGCCGTACGCCGGTATATCCGCTGGCAAGTTCCGTTCGGGAATGTAGGTGCCGAAGGGAAGTAGGAATTGAGAGTGGATCGTAACGCCTTTCGCATTCAGCGCCGCAATTCCGGTGGGTGCAAGGATCACATACCGCTTGTGCGTGCTCTGTGCAAGGCGATGTAGAAAAGTAGTTTTACCAGTTCCGGCCTTACCTGTAAGGAATACGTGGCGCGAAGTGCTATTGACAAAACGCGCAGCCATTGTGGCCATTTCGGTTTCCTCGTGTTCCAAACGTTCCATTGCAGGCTGCAAGATCGCATTATCCGATGGAAACGAAGCAAGGGTCCGCAGGTTAGCGGTCAAGGTTACTTTCCCAATTTCCAAGGTCATAAAGTATTACGTGTGAAGAACGGCTCCAGTTGGCATTGACGAAATAGTCGTCACTGGCGAAGCGGGTAAGATAGGTTTGATCAGCAGATGGGCTGACCATAGTTAGCAAAGTGTAAGTACTTCAGCACGCTCGCGACAATAAGGCTCCAAAGAACTTTGTTATCTTACAAGCTCATTGCCTGAACTCCAAAATGAACTGGATCCCACTTACCGATATTGACCAACTCAACACGATGGATGAAGCTTCGAAAGAGAAGCCTGTACTCATTTTTAAACACAGTACGCGTTGTAGCATTAGTAGTGCAGCGCTTGGACGGCTGGAGCGTGCATGGACCGGTGATGATGATACAGCACATGCCATCTATTTTCTCGACCTCTTACGTTACCGACCGATCTCCAACGCGATAGCAGAACGATACGGAATAGAGCATGAATCGCCGCAGGCATTAGTGATCCGCAATGGGAAATGCGTTCAGGTCAATGCACATTTCGGGATCGGTTATGAAAATATCATCGCTGCGTTACAAGTACCAAAAACGCAATGAACAACAGTTTGGTCCGCATCATATACTGCTCCGCTCTGGTGTCGGCAACCGGTGTAGCTAATGCTCAGTTCAACTTTTCGGCTTCACCTACCGACACCGAACGGTTCTCACTTTTGCAGCACGATCAACGCTTAAATGAGTCAGGACATTTTGGGGCTACCACCCTACCCCGTATTCCTTCGAGCTATGATCATAACGCCTTAGGACTCTTCTGTAAACTGGATGTGCAATTCGAAAAACGTCTGAAGATCCCCGTGTTCTTCCGCTTGGGGGATGCCCAAAGCATAGCTGCATGGGAAGGGAAAGGAGTATTGCGGAAACGTTGAACACCTATCACAACGCTTTTACTGCAACACGAACTTTCGGGTCGCACTGCCCACCTTTGCGATATACATGCCGGGATCGAAACCGGATACATCGATCAAAACCTTACCGTTCCGAGCGGATCCGCTACCAACCAGTCGCAATTGCGCGTCAAATAATTGGTACTGGGCTTGATCCTGAAACGATGAGGTCAATACGATATTCAACTCGGTGTTCGCAGGGTTCGGATAGAGTGCGAATTCGAAACTAGAATGATCTTCGTCTATGCCGATCTGTACTCCGGTGATCTTGCTCAAACCCGAACTTGTCGTAACCCAAACGGCATCATTAGCATCCACTGCAAGCCGACGCACATTGGGGCCTACCAACCCATTGGAAAGTTCAAATTGTACCCAGTTGTTCCCGTCGTACATGGAAACGCCACCTTCGGTCACGAGGTAATCCACGTACACACCTGCCCAGACAAGACCTTGTGGATCCAGAACCACATCCGTAACAGGATTCAACGTATCAGGTGCGGGTAGGATGAACGGGCGCGTATGGTTTCCGGTATGTTGGTCATTGGCATCGAATGTTGAGATACCCTTTGCCGTTGCCACCCACTTGTTCTGTGCGCCATCGATCGCAATGGACCGTATCTTATTATTGATCAATCCATCCGCTTCAACGATCGATGTGAAGGAGCTACCATCATAGACCTTAATGCCTGCAAGTCCTGTTCCTAACCAGACGTCACCATCATCAGCGAATGCGATGTATGTTGTTCCACCGAACGGAATATCAGGACTACCGAATGCTGTAAAAACACCATTGCTGTAAAGTGTAGCCCCATTGATCGTTGCCAACCACACATCACCGTTCGGAGCCTGCTTGATATTGGTGACCTGGTTATCGCTCAGTCCATCGGCTGTGGAATACGTGGTGTAGGCAATCCCGTCAAATACACTCACACCATTGTCGGTTCCTGCCCAAACATCACCATTGTCCATGACCGCGATCGCCATCACATTGCTACTGACCAGACCAGGATGCGTTATCGGTGTATGGTTCTCGGCGATAATACCATCGAATTTGATAACACCAGCTTGACTGGCCAACCAGACATTCCCTGAAATATCGATCGCGACATCGCGTAGATCATTCGATGGCAGACCCGTAATCGTGTTGTAGTTCGTAATTGTTTGCGCGGTTAGTGACGCACAAAGACATAGTGTTAGTAAGGAGATAGCGCTCTTCATTCTGACAAGATAAAGGTTTGATGTGAGGTTCTATTCGATGTGCGTACTTCAAGGACATAAGCACCGGGTGTTAGACCAAGCGTTCCGATGCGAACCGCATGATCACCGATCAGTGCAAAGTCCGGTGTGATCCGTTTTCCATCAGGAGAAAAGATCACCATTTCATAGGGATCATCCTCATCCAATATCAATGTAATGTCACCATTGGTGGGATTCGGGAATAGCCGAAGAAAGCGATCGAGATCATCGATCCCTTCTTGTGAGTTCCATGCGTTGAACGTTGGATAAAGCTCGCGAAACACCCCTGAACCATTAGGGAACCGCCCTGTTGAGGATATTTCATACTGGTTACCAAAGTTGACCTGGTCGATGACGGTCGAATCCGCATAGGACAACATCACCGTCTCTCCTGTCGCTTCCAACTTGAAATCGGCATGATCATCTCCTTGATCCGGTTGACCATCGGCCCAGATGATCAGGTATTCATTCGGCTGAACTACGCGTGTTGGCATTGCCCATTTCGTCGGATCCGATGCGTCATCACTGACGTACAGCCCTGCAGTGGACAATGCGAATGTGCTTCTATTGTATAGTTCGATCCAATCATCAGGATCTCCATTCTCGTCAACTACAGTCCCGCCATTGAGCGCCATGAATTCATTGATCACCAGATCTCCTGGGTTGATCTGTGTGAATATCGAATGGAATTCATTTGCCGCCCGCACAGGCTCAAAAACGCCAGCTGTTGCATTCTCTGCATAGATGTAGAACTGGATCAAACTGGAACTTGCAGTTAACAGTGTTCCGAAAACACCATCACCCGCTGAACCATCGGCGTTCAATCCGTCATCCTTCAGTTCAATGTGCTCGAACAGTCCGTTCTCGGAAGTCCGATAAGCAAGAAAGGCACTGTCCGAACCAACGATGGTAGCGGTAATGGCGACCTCCTCTCCAACTGCGATCTCCACCGGAAAATGTGCAACGTCACTGACTACCGGTTGGTTCGTGAATCCCGGATAGTCATACAGATAGACCGTGCGTTGATCGATCAATTCAGCGATCCCGGGGTAATCGATCAGGTCAACGAAAGTCTCATCCAAGTTATCAAGGAACGCCTGGTAGCTATAGAATTTATTGGTATCGGCCAGAACGTAAGGGGCAATTATGTCCCGTAGACCCTCAGCCCTGCTGTAATAACTGTGATCCGCGAAATTCTCATCCACGATGGTACGCATATGCGCCAGGTACATTCTCTGGTAAGTCGGGTTCTGGAACAAATTCCGCATCAGCGGTCTTGGTTGGACCGATACGCTATTGAGGTGCTCCAACGGATCGATCGTTATGGCCTGGGCAATGCTGAATCCATTCCAATGGGTCGAGGCATCGGTCAATCGAAAACTTGCGAACGACATGTTCATGTCCCAGAGTATCGGATTCCAACGCGCGTTATCATCCATGTACAGGTAGTAGTTCTGCGCATATCCAACGTAACTATCAAAATTGATCAACGCATAATTGAACGCGTGCATCCAAAGCGTGCGATCCACATTCAGGATCTCCTCCACGTTCTCCGGATCATTATTCAGCACATCGATCAACGTGTACAACTCATCCCACCCTTCATCGGACTCCAACGAATAGAGGTCATAATAATCGGCTATGTCGGTGCCCGGAGAATTGCTCAGATTCGAATTTTCACCATTGAGATCAACGGTAGTCGGATTCCCCTTCACGAACGGATTACCACGGGATCCAAAATGAGAATCCACGAACTCCTTGCTCACATCCTCAACGTTCGCGTACAGGCCGATCAGGATATCGTTAACGTACACATTGGCATAATTGGCCTGAGATGCGGGCATGTACTTCCGTACGATCTCATAAGAAAGCACCTCACGCAAGAAGGACGGATCCTGGATCACATTGCTCAGCTTCAGCTTTTCATAGCCTTGGTAGTTCTGCCCCGCATGGACATGGTCCAGTTTAATATTGAATGGGTTCTTCTCACGCGAGGAACTGTAGGAGCTGAACCCTTTGTAACGCACACCGACATCGGGTATCGAGGTTCCATCAATGATGAGATCACCCTGTAGTCGTTCATCACCGGCCAGGTACAGCGTATCCAAGAGATCGTTCCAATCCGGTTCGGCGAAATACAGACGTACCTCTCGCACGGAACCAAGATCATATAGTCCTGTTTGCGCGTGAAGAACCCCACCGGTACAATACGAACCGAATAGTGCCAAGGCTATGGCAATGTGCCGTATCACGTTAGCGCTGAACTACGATGCGTTCCATGATCCGTTGGCCAGAACCCAGCGTCACTTGCATGTGGTAGATCCCTTCCGCTTGATCGCTGAGATCAACTAGAAGTGTGTTCCGGACTGAGCGTACCGAACGACCTATGCCATCAACAACCGCGATCGAAGCGACTTGTGAAGCATCAACTCCACTCAGTAAAAAAGCACCATTGGATGGATTCGGATACACCTCAAGGATTTCGGATCCGATCTCATTCACTTCCGTAGTAAGGGTGCAGACATTCGTACCCAAAATGGCTATGATACCAGGATCAGCACACAAATACCGGAAGGCTTTTGGCGGGCTAGCATTGTATTGCCAAACGATGGTACCGCTTTCGTCAACCTCATACATGTATTCATCCGATAGTGCGACGAAAATATTCCCGTTCGGCATTCGGTCCGATGCGCTTTGCCCCGATGAATTAGCAAGACACACATGCCTCCAATCGTAAACCGTTGGCCCAAAGGCCGTATTTGGAGTGCGGTCATAGTTGTAACCGTTCAATGGTGGGTCGATGGCATCAATTACCGTGTTCCCACTTGGTCCCCCTACGTTGTTCACGAATTGCAGATACCCAGCATTGGGACGACCGTCCTTGATCCATCGTACATCATGCACCGCTCCTGCAATGGTCTGTGTGCCCATAGTGCCATAGTTCGCTGGTTTTCCCCATCGGAATAGGAAGTCGCCGCCCTTTCCTGCATTCCCAGCGGAATGACCTGCTGCTTCCGCGGTTGTGGTGCTATGATCAATAACGAAGATCTCACTCGCATAACGGGAACTGAATGCGATCTGATCCAACCCCTCATTGTAATCGATACCGTTCGAATGGAACCAATCACCACCACCACCTGGGCCGCCGCCACCTTGTATCGCTACGTTAATGTTCATGCGTTCCGGATGCTCCGCAATAGGCATGTAGTTCGGTTTGCTCGCATCAACGTATTGGATGAAACGATCAAGCATGTTCCATTCCCACACCACTTCACCTCCACTGCCATTTTGCTGTACCTCAATGATACGGGTAGGCCATTTCGCTGAGGTGCCAGTATAACCGAGTGCTTGTAGTTGCGCATTGGTCTGAACGAACCAAGCCGTTAGCAATACATTGCCATTGGGCATCAAGCAAATATCGTGGTGCGAAACATAGCTCGAAGTGGAATAAACGAATTCCCAAACGAGCGCACCAGCTGGCGTGAACTCTTGGACCTTACCTCCCACGGCCGCGCCATTCAACTGATTTCCAACGTTCACAGCTCCTCTCACCAAATTCCCGTTCGGCTTGATCGCCATCGCATAGTTCGCATTCGAAGGCAACGACCAACTATGCGCAATGGCACCGCTCGCATCGATCAAATAGGCCGTGCTCGCGTTCTGGTTGTTATACAGTGCATACCCGTCGAATTGCGCTTGGGTTGCGAACATTGCTAAGGAGCCGATGAAGAACAAAGCAGCTCGCGACAGGATTGAGTGCTTATCACCGAAAATCGAGTAACGTGTTTTCTTCATTGTCTATCTACGGATGTGGGCTGGATCATTAACGTTCAGACAACGCTTATGAACATAGGTTTAAGGGTGCAACGTAATTGGCCAAGTGCTTTTAAGGGTCGGCAATGTAATTCGCTCTTAAAGGTCATAGCAGGTTTCTTGGACGACCTTCACTGGAAGAATCCCTCAACGGGTCCGAAGTTCGTCATACCTCGCTGCCCTATAGCGATCGGTGGTAATACTATCCACGAAATACATCTCCATTTCTCCTTTGCCTTTCGCTTCAATTCTTCCACGTGAAGTAAACCGTAGATCCGGCTTATCCTTCAACAATTCGTACGTGGTTCCACTGATATTAACGCAGCCGACCGAACCGGCTGACTCCATACGGTTCGCTGTATTCACGGTATCGCCCCAAATGTCATACGCGAATTTCCTTACGCCCACGATCCCCGCAACCACCGGCCCGCTGTGGATACCGATCCTGATCTCGAAATAGGGTAGACCCGCTTCGATCTTTCGCGCCTTCCCTTCAGCAATGAAATCCCTGATCTCAAACGCTGCTTCGACCACATCTTTAGCATGAGTAACATTAGAGGTGGGTAAACCGCCGGCGGCCATGTACGCATCACCTATGGTCTTGATCTTTTCAACACCGTGCTTTTCCATGATGTGATCGAACGCACTGAAACATTCGTGAATGTCCTTGACCATTGCCTTTGGGCTCAATCGTTCCGCATATTGAGTAAACCCTGCAAAATCCGTGAAGATCACACTGACCTGCTCCATGAGCTTTGCATCGGCAACACCATTATCCTTCAGTTCCTGGGCAACCGCTTCAGGTAGGATATTGAGCAACAGGTCATCGGATCGGTCCCGTTCCAATTGTATGGCTCTCCGCGATCTATTGATATAGCGTAATCGGCTCCACAATCCGATGGCCAATGCAAAGACACCTATACCAACGAAAAAAGCAATATTCCGGTGTTCGCGCTCCTTCGCCACTTCTTCCTGTCGCCTAAGTTCAAGTTCGACCAATCGTTGCACTTGGGCTAAACTATCAGCTAAATGTTCCTGTGCAAAAGCATGTGTCAATTCGATCCGCGTCATTTCCTTGACATTCTCCTGCCCGAATATGGAATCACGAAGTAGAATGTATCGCTTATAATAGGACAGAGCCATGTTCCCATTGCCCAAGGATTCTTGGACCTGATACAGACATTCACAAGCTCCTTGTTGCATGGGGACCACGTCCATCTCATCAGCGATATCCAATGCATCCTTACACCACTGTAAGGCTTCCTTGTACCGCCCTGTCATTCGAGAATTATTCCCAAGGTCGATCGACACTATGCCCTCCATGTATTTGCTCGATTGTCCCTTGATCGCCTTCAAACTTTTCTGAAAATAAAAACGAGCTGAGTCCAATTGGTCCATCTGCTCCATGCAATTACCCATGTGCATATAACTCACTCCCATCCATACATCCGAATTCAGACTTGTCCAGATCGCCAATGAACGCCGGTGCTGAATGAGTGCCTTTTCAGGTTCATTCATATCACTATATAGAGCGCCGAAATTGTTATAGGATCTAGCTAACATCTGTTGATCCTGCAATTTCGCGTAAACTTCAACACTTCTTCGGTAATACTCTTCCGCTTTGTTATAGCTCTTCTGAAGTTGATAGACCGCACCAATATTGTTATACACTTCAGCGAGACCTTGTTGATCACCTTGTTCCTTACGAATGTCCTCGGCTGCAAAGAGTATTGAAAGCGCAGTGTTGTATTCCCCAAGCATATGCTTGATGAACGCATCCTGGATCATTACGCGACTTAGATCTCCCTTGTCTCCATGCGTCGTGGCCATAACCCGAGCCGAATCGATCAGCACCAATGCGTCATTGATCCGATCATCAGAACGCGCTTCGAACACTTGATCCAAGATGACATCAAAAGGACGTGGCATTTTCTGCCCCATAGAGAACAGATAACTGCAACACGCAAGGATCAAGAAAAATGTTCTAACGGACGCAGAGAATGACAACGACAGAACGAGCCGATGTGCGTAATTCATAATGCGAAAGATACTATGCTCCGATCTGATAAGATCCAGAATTCCGTATATTACCAACCTAAAACCCAAATTAAATGCTAGCTCTCCCTCTTGCATGTCTGCTTTTACTAAGCTCACAGCCTAGTTATTGCGCACCACTTGAAAACAATTCGGTCGAGGTCACTGAAGACGTTGCACAACCACTTGTGGACACCCCGACTGCGCTTTTCGATAAAGCCGTACTTCAGGACCTACTGAAAAACCCCTTGTGCACAGCAATTCGTTTCTACAACGCCTTGGCTACAAGTGATGCAACTTCGTACACCGTGATTGCCATCGGCATTGATAAAGATGGAAAAGAACTCAATGGTGGCAAGGCTTATCGCATGTACGATAAACTGGAAAGTGGAAAGATCGTAGCAAAGAATCTGACAGCATCCAAGGCATCCGCAGCTTGCATCCGGTTGACCGCATCCGGCAAGACCTGTTCCACCGCAAGCATGGAAAAACCAGATATTGAGGCGCTTCTCGCCATGGCGTGCGACGGAATTCAAATAACGGAGGAAGCTGTAGGCAAGGACACCGGTTTTCGACTAGTGACCATTTCAATCATTGACGATAAAGTGGTGATCGCTGGAACCGCGCCCGATAATACCAAAGTCTGTGGCGACCCTTGTCCTTCTGTTTGTGGACCAATGGAGAACTATTTGAAGACGAAATAGGCCTTCGATCATGGCGGCGTCATCTGGATAAGAAGTATTCCACTATCCGGTCCTTATAGCCCGTAGCCCTCAGGTGTCGGTTGAAACCCCGACCATTCGTAGTGGCGATTGCTATATGGTGATCTCGTCGGAGTCATGATACCGACCGATCGCGATCCAGTTCCTCGCCATAAATTGCAGGCACTATGCTCATGCCCGCAAACGACCACGCAGCCTTCGCGCTATTCAAGTCCTACATCCGCGATGCTTCAGGAATTAGCGAGGATGAATTCAACCTCATCGCACACTTCTTACGTCCCGTGCACTTCAATAAAGGAGCGGTAGTTCTTGAGATCGGTTCTGTTTGCGCTCATGCATTCCACGTTACACGCGGTTTGTTAAGAGTGGCAACGTTGGACAAGAATGGTGATGAGCATATCGTTCAATTCGCTCCGGAAGGCTGGTTCGCATCGGACCGAAGCAGCATGTATTTCCAAGAACCTTCGCATCTCCGGATCGATGCCATTGAAGATACGGATGCAGTGATGGTAGGCCAGGATTATTTTGATGCCCTAGCAACGATCAGCGAAACGTTCCGAAAATTCAACACCACTCTTCTCCATAATCACATTCGCCACATGCAGGATCGCATAGCGCTGTTGCTTGGTGCTCGGGCCGATGAGCGTTACCAGAAATTCGTCAGCATGTACCCCGATCTGCTTTTGCGCGTTCCGCAGTGGATGATCGCGAGCTACTTGGGGATCACCCCGGAATCGCTGAGCCGTGTTCGCCGAGATCTGGCTGAACGCAATTTCAGCACACGGTGAACTTCTTATCATAGGTCAATGCACAGGACCAGCATGTGGTTGGACCTTTGTGGCGTTCAAAAACTCAACTACAATGACCTACAGACCTATTGAAAGAGTGATCGCACCCGGCCAACCTCATTTTGTTGGCGACGGTTTCCGCGTTCACAACTTCATTCCACACGGAGCGTCAGTTTCCATGGAACGCATGAGCCCGTTCATCATGTTGGATTACAACTCGAAGTGGCAAGTACCTGCTGCTAACAGTCCTCGCGGCGTTGGTGTGCATCCGCATCGTGGGTTCGAAACCGTTACGATCGCCTACAAAGGAAAAGTTGCGCACCACGACAGCAGCGGAGGCGGAGGCGTGATCAGTGAAGGCGATGTACAATGGATGACGGCCGCTTCCGGTGTGCTGCATAAAGAGTATCATGAAGAGGAATTCAGCAAACATGGTGGCATTTTCCAGATGGTGCAGCTCTGGGTGAACCTACCGAGCAAGGACAAAATGTCCACGCCGAAGTACCAAGCGATCGCACACGAAAAAATGGCACAACATCAACTACCGGACGGCAGTGGAGCGATCGAAGTGATCGCGGGTAATTACAACGGTACCCAAGGACCAGCGACAACGTTCACCCCAGTGCACATGTATAATGCACGCTTGAGCGCAGGTGGAACGGCGGACTTTGAGTTCCCGTCGAATTACAACACATCGCTTTTAGTGGTGGAAGGCGCAATCCGGGTGAATGGCACCGAAAACGTGCCAACCGATCATTTTGTACTGCTTGCGAATGAAGCAGGAACCATCACCATTGAAGCAACCGGACCAGCAGTAGTACTTGTGCTTAGCGGGGAGCCGATCAATGAACCCATTGCTGCACATGGCCCGTTCGTGATGAACACGCAAGACGAGATCAGGCAAGCCATGCACGACTTTAACCAAGGCAAGTTCGGCTATTTGGAGGATTGAATAGCTGCCTTCCAATGCCTCCTTTAGTTATGTTCAGCTTTGGGACCGACCATGGTGGTGAGCGTATGAAAAGCTCGTCCACCAAAGCAACCCTTTTTGGTTTTGATCCGTCTAAACATTAACCGAGAGGCACTTCCACTTTGATGCGCACTTACTTCACGCTGATCGCCGCGTTGGTAATTACTCCGATAATGTTTGCGCAGCTAACGGACAAACTCTTTTTCATCCGAAACCCCTCACCGGGGGTTTTCTGGTTCAGTTCGATAGGCATCGGCACTGGAGTTATTGATGATATTGAATTGGCACCCATTGTTACTGTGGGAGATACCTACAGCTCGTGTGTTAATGTTACCGCTGAACAATTCTATTTGTGTAACGGGATCCAGATCTTCGGTTTCGATGCGAACGGCATGCTGCCAATGACCACGACAACACTTCCACTGCCACCCAGCTCTGTTTTCGTTCAAGTGGTTGTGGACCCATGTGATGGAATGTTCTATGGCGTCCTGAAGGAATACGCGAATGGCGTTATCATCGGCGTTTCAATTGTGAGCTACGATCCATTGTCGAACAACGTAACATCGATACTTCCGTTACCACTTCTGCAGTGGGTACCAACAGCTCCAAGTGCTGAGTACGACCCTTCAACTGGCGTCTATATCATCTCAGCCGACCTCATCGGCGATGGGAGTTATGGGTTGGCCTGCCTGGATGTACACTCTGGCGAAGTACTTAGTGCGGATAGTATGGTAGGTATTCCTGGTGAGTCATTCGGGCATTGGGCGCTTGGTTGCCGATCCTCTGAAGGGCCACTTCTCTACGGCACCTCCATTGACCATAATGCGCAATTGAAATACTTGGGCGTCTGCCAAGCGTTCGACCCTGTGGTCTCTCACATTTCGGAGAGCGGCACACCCAGCGGCTTCTGGAAACCTTATTGGGGTGGCTCATGTGTTGACCAAGGCAACAACGTGTTCTATTGGGCAGGGGCAGGCGGAATCATTATCGGAGCATCGCTGGATGACGGCTCCTACGTTTACAATGCTAGCGTGACCAGCGGGGAACTTATGTTCCTCGAGCACTTCAGCACCTGTGAATGCAACACAACCGTTTCAACGAACGACAGCCAGAACAATACCAGTGCTCCACAAATAACCTGCACTGGAGACATGTTACACGTAACACAAGCACCAGTGGGAACATCGCTCTATGTGATCGACGCATCGGGTCGCGTGGTGCAGCGAATTCAGTGTATCTCTAGTGATATCAATATACAATTAGCAGACCTGAAAGAAGGTTCTTATGTGATTCAGGGCCAACCTTTGGAGGACGGTGATTCCCATATCCTAGGGCGGATCGTGATCGTTCGATGATCAGTGAACATGATCCGATCAGCGCTATGCGAAGAATTGAATCAGGGTGAAGGTGCTCTTTGCACCGCACGAATATCGAAAGCACAATAAGTTGCAGCGAGCTGGTTCGTTCGGATAACCGGAGAAGGATCCAATACCAGTACGGCGAAACCTGAGGGTCTCGCCGTACTGATCTTGATCAGATCTAGATCTCTGCTCGTCTATTCTACAACGATCCGCTTCACCACATTCAGCGAACCGCTTCCAACTTTTACCATGTACACTCCTGCGCTCACGTAGGACATGTCCAGCATTTTGGAATACACACCAGCGTTGTTCGCCAACGAGTAATACGCCAACAGTTTGCCCTTCGTATCATAAATGGAGACCGGCAGTTTCTCGTTCGATGCCGCAGTTGTGTAAGTAAGCATAAAGCGGCCACCATCCATTTGCTGAATGGACAAGTTCGCATCATTGGCAAGATCGGAACCTACACCAACTATGCCTGTAACGTTCGCAGTGTAATCGTTCGTGCGGCCATAGGTCATGTCATCACAAGCGATTGACACATTGTTGCCATCCGTACCACGAACGCGCATGAGGTGCATGCCTTGTGTTACGCCTGCAACGGTTGCAAAATTCACCGTGAATGGGAAATTGGTATCTGCATTGGCAACAGAGCCAGTGGCTATCCGTTCACTGGTCTCAAATTGGTAGTTATCGTTGAAGTCGATCCAGATCGCGAAATCAGAATCGTCATATCCCACTTCCAACGAAGACACGAACGGGTTGTTCGCCATAACAAAGTTGAAGACGATGTTGGGCTCGTAGCTGTATCCCGGAGGCGCAGTTCCACAAGTAGGTTCGAGATCCTGATCGGCGAGTTGGAGTTGCGTCACACCATCATTGAATCCTGCACAATCCGAAGTAGGTTGGCAGATGTTATTCTCCACAACCTTCGTGAAGTCGTCATTGCTCGTATCTCCATCACCAACGATCTCTGTTCCTGCAACAATACTATACGAACCGAGTGCAGAGAGATCTACTGTGGCAGTAAAGGTGTATGTGGCAGATGCCCCGGAGGCTATGGACCCGGCATAGGTCTCTTGCACAGGAGTTCCTGCATTTACAGTATAATAGACCGGAACCGAAGTTTGCGTAGCGCTACCGAAGTTCGTGATCTCCACGGTAATGTCCTCTGTGGCCGTTAAGCCGGATCCCGTTGATGGGCTTGTGATCGCTGTTACCCCGCAATCAGCGCCTAATAGATGTGTTACGTTCTGACTGGTCGTATCATTCCCGTTGAATTGGTCCGCAGCATACGTGGTGTATGATCGCAAAGCATACGTCTGCCCAACGATCGAAAGATCTGCTGTTGTAGCGAATGTGTGCTGCGCAGATACGGAAGATGCAAGCGTACCAACAAACGGTTCAGTTACTACCGCGCCTCCATCCATCTGATAGGAGATATCGAAACCCGTAGCGGACGATTGGCCGTAATTGAACACCGTCACGGTCACTTGTTCTGCGTTCGTCAACGCACCGTCCGTTGGGGTATCGATGGTGACCACGCCAACATCATCGGTGAAGTTCGAAGCGATCTGGAATACACCGACCACATCAGCGCCACTACCATTATGAATGTATTCGGTAGTGTACCAGAACTCCTTATTGTTCACGGGATCGACATCGATCTTGCCATAGTCACCAAAACGGTTACCGCTGATGTTGCCCGTTCCTGCTGAGATCAATTCTTCAGCAACGGTCATGGTTCCAGACGGATCATTCGCGAAGCGACCGGTATAATATGAACTCACACGGTAGTTGGTCGGAGATGGCGTGGTAGGACCCGCCATGCTCGTATACCCCATGCCGATGTTGCCGTATTGGTCCATCGCGAGGCTTGCGCACCATGCATGTTTTCCATTCTCAGCGGTATACGTTCCTTCCTGCTCAATTGCCCATGGTGCATTATCAGCAGGTTGGCGCAGCTCATACCAACGAACGGCGGCCAGTTCACCTGTTGTTGCATCAGCATCAACAACAAAATTGAAGAGGGCTGAATTATGACCAGAGAATTTGCGGAATTGAGCTTGGTTCATGATCGTTGCTTGTAACGCATCGATATTCCCACCACCACCAGGTTGTGCCAAATTCGAGAAACTACCGCCATCGAAAACAGAGATGAAAGGTGTGGCCGCCAATTGAGTTGCCGCCGAAACTGTTGAGTTGGCCGGTGTCGCCCAATCCACATCGATCGTCCAGAGCTTGATGTGATCGAAGCTTACACCTCCCCACGCATCATCTTGTAAATAAATCGCAGTTGCACCTCCTGCAGCAGGCATAACATCATCGGTAACGTTCAGCACCTGCGGACTTTGGAACCCGCTTGTGACCATACCCGGAAGGTTAAAGCTTTGGATACCAGGCGTTGCTGCCCCGGCAAGCATGGCCGTACGCTCCAGTGCCCAAACCTTATTGTTGGAACCGGTATTGTCCGTTATGTAATAGCCATCGCTCCAAACCGAAAGCTTTTGATAGTCGCTTATCTGACTCACCGAATAGACATTCCATGCAGAAGTGACCGGGTCAGGTCCTTGTGAAACTGCCACCTCGGCACCGGTGCTGAAGAAGAGGTATGTAATGACCCAACGGTCCGCAGCCGCATCATAGGATACAGTGAGATCGCAACACCCTCCGGAGGAAAAGATGTTGTTCACATTCAGCCCTGCGGTAAGCGCATTTCCGTCCTTGTCATAGATAATGAAACCCGTATTGTATACGATAAATACGTGGTTGAGGCCAACTGCCAGATCAGGGTCCGATGGCGGTGAAACATTGTTGTTCACATCGAAAACAAGGGAAGGTGCTCTGCTCTGAATTCGTCCTTTTAGACGATGTTGTTCGGTGGCCAGAACATCGTTCTCGGTTTGCCTGTCCTTACCCGGAACAACAAGATTCTTGGATGCCCTACCGTCGTTCGGAGCCTCGGTCAATGGTATTGCCGGGTTCAAGGAAGACCGCTCAGAGAGTGGTGCCTCAACGCGCAACTTGGTTATCACCCCGGTGTAGGTTGCGGGACCAGCAACGTTCGGAGAAGCATTATTTGTTGATCCTTGGGCATGAATTCCGGTGCTTATCAAAGTTAGAAGAGCAATGGAAACTAGTGTAAAGGTTGAGCGCATTGAGGGTTATTTTGCGTGAATCTATAGAACTCTATCCCAATTAGAGGAATAATAATGGATCAATCTATGGATCCCGAAATGTTGACCACTTACAACCGATCAATTTCGCGCATGGTTTTCGGCTACATTGCACAGCAATTCCTTTGGCCAAAAGGAATACCATTCAATGCTTATGGCACGCTGGTTGCATAGTGCAAAACACATATAAAGAACGCCGAAATGAAAACGATACTGGCTATACTTACTTCACTCATTTTTGTGAGCTGCGCCCAGAAAAATTCAGCTCCCCTTGAAGTAGAGAAAGAAAAGGAAACTGCTCCAACGGAGATCCATGAGAAGAACCGTACGATCGGTGTAATACAACAGGCCATTACCAAAGAAGGTTGCGCTTGGACCATTCGCATCAAGGAAGTGGACTACTTGCTGGACCCCACAAATCTCGGAGAAGAATTCATGGTCAACGAGCTTCGTGTACGCTTTGATTACCTGCCATTACGCATGGTCAATCGATGCAAGGAAGCAAACCCCATCGAAGTGCTATCGATGGTAAAAATGAAATAGAATTCCAGCTTCCTTTTTCTGGATGTTACAGACGCTGGTCCTGTGCGTGCGGAGCTATATGTGGGTGTCACTTCTGTCTCCTAGGACTTGTCCTTTCCATACCTTCAGGCAGCACCTGTTCTACTTGCTGCGTCATAGTGCTGTATCGCCGATCTAATCCGAAAAGAGATGAGAACAGTTATGCTCCCCGTTGCCTTTCTTATGATCAGTGCGCCGTTGCTTGCGCAACTTACTGCCGGTGAGATACCCGCCGGAAGCATCGCTTACACTACGAACATTGACCTGAACCTCACCACGCAATTCACTTCCGATTCTGCTGATGTGGAATTGGACTGTGACGACTTCGGGGATGTTCGCGCGCAACTATTTCGAGGTGCACCTGAGATCGATGCACCACACGTGGCCATGTTGCATTTCGTTGATAACGATATCGAAGTCTGCACCGACCTTACCACAGGATTTCAACTGCGACCAAAGTTCTATAGCTTCAGTGAGGTGCTGGCATGTGTGGGCAACTTCGATTGGCTAATGGGCGATCAACTTGTTCTTGGTGATCTGGGCGGATTCACGGGCATCGGGCCGACACGGATCGACAGTATGTACATCGCTTACCGCCGAGGAAATGAAATGGGTTGGATCCTTCTGTCATTTGATCTTGAGTCCCCGGAAATAAGTTTGCAGATCCACCACGTATTACCCATCTGCCAAGGCCCCAATAGCATAGAGCAGTATGAAGCACCCACTCCGGTAAGCCTCTTTCCGAACCCTAGCAACGGCGGATCGATCCGTGTAGAAAGCCCCTATGCACTTATGAGCCTAGAATTCCTCGACCCAACCGGAAGGGTCATTGCACAATACAACGGCAACACGCGGACCATGGCTGCACCGGAACGATCCGGCACCTACTTCCTTCGGGCTACAGATACCAACGGACTGCAAACGGTTACGCGCTTCGTACAGCAGTGAAAGTTCCGCCTTATTAGCAAAATAGACGTGTATGTCTTGCCGGTTGACACAACGATCTGCGTATTGCTAGTCGGTTAGATTATCCATGAAAATGAATCCCGCCGAACGCTGATCATTCCGACGAGAGAAATCCTTCGTCAAGCAAATTCGCTTTAGTATCAAACCTTGCATTGGCCATTCTCTAGGCAGATAAGATCAGGGTATCCCTTCGTCTAGATGCACATGATGCATATTAGGGCCTTAAGCCTCGACCCGAGGTGCTTATGCTTAGTACCGCTCCGAGCTAGGGCGCCTATATCGATCTACGGAATTCAATAATTAATAACGGTGTACTTAAGCCAAACGGAGCAGATGAGTTTGTCCGTTGCGAGTTAATGAAAGATAAACACTTTCACAGGAACTCCATCCGATTTTCCTCGAATAATAATGGAATAAACGCCTGCCTCGAAGCTCCCTACATCAAGCACATAAGTAGGACCATTAACTGACCTTTCCAACACACTTCTTCCTTGCGCATCGAACAAAACAAGAGTAACCTCACCATGACCAATTCCTTCAATTTGTAACAAATCCTGCACAGGATTCGGATACACTTGAATTTCAGACATTGTTTGCTCTTGAACTGAAAGCAAATAACTATCCGAACTGATCGTACCACTTGTATCACCACTAATAACAGAACCGACCAGCTGATAGACTTCACCTTGTGCGGCACAATTCCACGAATATTTATCAATCCCTTTTCCTTCAACATAGCTGACATGATCCCATAAGTTACAATAAGGATAACTCTTAAGGTCGCATTCCTTACAATACCTCCCTAACGAATCAATTCGATGTTTTGCAACACAAATAAAATGTGGCGAACCCGGTGTGATCTGATGCTCGGACATGATCAATTCACCCGGATAGGATGATAAAAGGTCACGATATGGTAACTCGGTGATCGAGGTTTCCCACTGCATATTGTTCGACCCGGAGTAGTAATTTGTATTCGTGGATGAAGAAGTGGCGGGAGTGGTCGTCGTTATGGTCCAAACTGCCCAAGTATCGTAGAGCACGTCATCACCCGTATCCGTTCTGGAGATCATAGTATATTTTCTTCGTCTATACGTGCTGCCGTATGGATACCACCAGTTATAGTGAGCCCCGCCGCCCCCAATAAACAATTCCATAATATCACCAGCTTGGAATGGATACATCTGATGAATATCCGGAACCAAAAAACCTACATCCGGCCCGTGAACGCCATATAACTCCAGATCATTCATACGCATCATACCCCACTCGCGCGAGATCACCCACACATCACCATTCGTACATGTGATCGTCTTTTGTAGATCGATCAACCCGAATTGTACAAGTGTATCTACAGCCGTAACTTCCGCATTGATACTGGCAGCTGTATCCATGACCCATATACTCCCAAGATCAGCATACGGCAAGAACACTAAGGAATCCGGATCATGCAACAGCCAAACACTATCTCGCACGGTCGCTGAACGTTGTACGAATTGTGGCAGATCAGTGACTACAGAATCGGGAACGCACGTGTCACAGTATTCCGCAATGCGATTAAACTGATGCTCGTAAAATTCTGCTCCAAGCGTATCGGTATGCGTAATAAAAACCTGAGCACTTACTGCACCCGTATCAGATGTGAAGTAATTATACTTCCAGCCCGGTTGGAAAAATGACCATTGCTGCGCCATTATCGATAATGGCATTACTAGAAGGAATCTCAAAAATAAGCATTGCCTAAGTTATCTATGAACACTGGGCTTTGATCAACTTTTTAATGTTCCAGTTGATCTTCTTCTTTGGCGCAATGTACTTCGCTAAGAAAAGCGATGGACATCAGCGACAAGCAATGGGAAGTGTTGGAAAAACCGCTTACAAGTATTTTTCATAAGAGCGAAACACGTGGCAGGCCCAGACAAGATCCACGTGCGGTGCTTAACGGATCTTGTGGATATGCCGGACCGGTGCACCATGGGCAGATCTACCTGGCAGATACCCGCCATACCAGACTTGCCATCGGTACCACAAACACTGGTGCAAGAGCGGTTCTTGGGATAAACTGCTGCATGCTCTTGCATCGGATCTACGCGATCGAGGGAAGATCGACATTACCGAATGCTTTATCGATGGCACCTTCGCAAGTGCCAAAAAAGGGGGCTTGTGTTGGACCTACTAAGAAAGGGAAAGGCACCAAGATCATGGCAGTCACAGACGCTGTTGGTATTCCTCTCACCGTACGGGCCTTTAGCGCCAGCACCCATGAAGTAAAGCTAGCCGATAGGACGATCCGTTCGTGTGCCATAAAGCCCAAACGTGTGATCGCCGACAGGGCGTACGACAGTGACAAACTAAGACGCACATTGAAGAAACGCGGAATCCAACTGGTATGTCCGCACAGGAGTAACAGAAAACGACAAGTGCATCAAGATGGACGGGAATTACGGCGCTACAAACGCCGCTGGAAGGTCGAAAGGTTGTTCGCGTGGTTGTTTAACTCGCGCCGTACATTCGTTCGGTATGAATACCATGCAGACCTCTTCTTAGGCATGGTGCAGTTGGCTTGCGTAATGATAATTCTCAAAAGTTATTTTTGAGATGGCTTCTAGGCAAAACAAAGCGACAGCGTAACGGTTCATTTAAGTTACGTAAAGCTAATGTAATTGATGACACAAAACGACATGTTCCATTTCCTTAAGCTTGCGAGTTGAGCTGCGCGCCTAGGTTGAAACAGAACTTATCGATCTTACAAGATCACCAATTAAAGCTAACTTTCCGTGCCGCATCCGTGCTTTTTCCGGCAATGGCTTATAACAGAACACGATCACCGAGAACGCGGATCCTTGTACAGTTCCACGACCTCAATAAAGCCCATGGTTCATTCACGATACGTGAACCGCATCACATTCGCTGGCACCAGCCCTTTCTTATCCCCCTCGTTGGAAATGAGAAGATCGCCATTGGTATGGAACGCGAGGCCCTCCGGCTTGTAATATAAAGCGGCTGGAAGCGGGATTACAAGGCGCAACGTGTCATCGTATACCGTTAACAACCGATCTGACGCAGATAACACGTAGAGTTGACCGGTAACCGGATGCACCGCAGCGGCACTGGGACTGAAACGCACGTTCCGTTCGGCCAACGTGGGATAGGTCCGCGCGAATGCATCGGCCACCTCGGTGGCATCCAACGTGCGGTGAAGTTGCTGTTTGTTGTTGTGAATGCGGTGTATCAAACGCTTGTTGCTTTCACCCACTACAGGCGCCTCTTTGCTTACTATGAATAAGTCGCCGTTGCTATTAGAAAAAAGTCCTTCATAGTTGAGCGAAGGCAACGTGTAGTGTTGCTCGCTTACCAACTCGCCCGTTATACAATCCAAGGTGTAAAGCTTGCCATCGCTGCGCAGAATAGTAATGCGATCGCCATTCACAGCAATTCCTTCGAAGTCGCCAAGATCAGTGAAACGGTGAACATTTATAATAGCCTCAGCGATCAGGTCAAATTCGAACACAGCTCCCAATTCATCCTGCACACAATACACCGTATTCGGCCCACCCAGGGCAATGTCCGAAACCTCGCGCAACAGTTCCGGTAGCGTATAGATACTATCCGGCTTGAGAAGGTCATAGGGTGCACCGGGCAGCGCAACAGCAGCCAATTCTTCGACACTCCAACCGTGTGCCGCCAACATGGAGAGCGGGTTGAATTTGCGGCCCGTGGTGGTGAAGTAGACATTGTGCTCAACGCCATCCAACACCACCTCTGCCTTTACGAATGTGCTATCCTTCGCGGTGATCAGACTTACCTCATCGATCAGCCAACCGGGATACTTCTTATCCAACGATCGACGGATGCGGAGCATCGCATCCGTATCCGGTTTGCCTTCGCTTTCCTCATAGACCACTGCTCCATTGTGTATGCCCATTTCCACTTTGCGACCGTGACAGAGGTACTCCACTTCCAATAGATCGAAATCTGCACGTTGCACTTTTACGATATCCGCACCGGGACAGCGTTGCTGCACCAGTTGACCATAGGATGGGTCATTGGCTGGCTGGGCAGCGACGCTGAAGCTGAACAGAAGGATAGAGCTGGTGGCTATGAAAGTGCGCATGATCATTTTTGGTTACGATGTTGTTGGCCGTTCTGGAATTAGTCGGCCATCTTCTGTAGTTGATTTCCGTTGCTGTCATAAACAACGTCCCATTCCGTTCCGTTACCTTTCAATTCCACGGTGTACGAGACCGCACCATCAGCAGTAATACGCTCTGCATCATCCGTTCGGTGACCGGGAAATTCGTTGGCGATGGAAGCCTGTACCGCAGCGGGTATATCCGATGTGGAGATCTCCTCTTTGTGCCGCAACAACTTGCCGGTGGCATCATACCACGCATCGTGATCCGTGAAAAGCAGACCGGTCTCGAACTCTACTTTGTATTGTGTGCCTTTGAGCTTCCATTCCACATCCATAGCACCAGAAAATTCTTTATTGAATGCAGCAAGTACCGGTGCGGGAACTTGTACTTGTGGCACCTCCTGTGCTGAAGCCGCGTTGCCCAAAAGTAGCGCAGCTGTAGCACAGGCGGTGAGTAAAGAGTGGCGGAAATAAGTTGGGGTTTTCATGGTTCTTTGTGTTTTTGATATCACAAAGGGAAGCAGTGACATGGGAAAGAATTGGGAATGAAAAAAAACACAGAAATAAATTACTTCCCGTTCTGCTCAGGTGCAGTTAACTCGAGCTCATGCACTGTATCATAGCGATACGTTAGCTGCATGTCATACAGATCGGCAATGGCTTTGGCAATGGCCAGTCCCAAGCCGGTACCGCCTTCAGCTTTCGTCTCTTTGTGGAACCGGAGGAAGATCCGTTCGGCATCCAACGCCGGGGTGCTACCTGTATTGTGAACGACTACACGGCCCTGCACTACTAACACCGTAACGCGACCACCAGCATGGTTGTGAACGATAGCGTTCTTCAGCAAATTGGTTACCAAAGTGCGCGCCAACGCGGGATCCATGGCAAGCGTCAGGTCACCTTGCGTTTCTAGTTGCATCTCCACTTCGCGGTGTTCGGCGAGATCCGTGAATTCCTCCATGACCTCTGCAGCAAGTGTTGCGAAAGACACTTCCTGTTCGTCTGGAAACAGTCGGCTATCAATGCGTGCGAGTAGTAACAGCGATCGGTTCAACCGGGTCAAGCGCTCCAACACAGCGATCACTTCGCCAACGGCCACCATGCGTTCTTCTTCGCTCCCACCGTGCTCTACCAACAATTCCAATTTATTGATGGCGATGGCCAAAGGGGTTTGCAGTTCGTGCGCAGCATTCTCGGTAAAGGCGCGTTGGTCCGCATACGCATCGGTTGCGTGGCGCACCAAGCTGTTCGCTGCGGCCTTCAATTCGTTGAACTCATAAACCTTGGTCGGCACATCGGGCAAGGAACGCGCTGTGCCCAAGCGGAATGTTTTGAAGTGATCCAGCATTGCGTGGAAGGGTTGCCATGTGCGCTTCAATACCACGTTGTTCACCAGCATGATGGTCAACAATACCGCTACGTAAAGTGCGATCAATGCAAGGGCGATGTGCTCCACGAGATCATCTTCTTCCACGGTGCTGGTGTAGATCTGGATCCGGTAATATTGCCCTTCGTGTTTGAAAGTTCCGTTGCGCAAACGCACCGATTCCACTTCGCCCTCACTGGGTATGAACAGTGACGTATCGAGGAAGCTCTTCTTCACCTTTTCTGCGGCAGGTTCAATTGCAAATCCATACAATCCTAGATCCCGGATACCGAGCAGTGTGCTATCACTCTTGATCCTGTATGTGATCACTTCCTCCTGATCGTCCAGCCCTTCATCGATGCTATCCTGAACGGCATTGCGCAACACGAAAAAGAACGCAACCGACCACAAGCCCAGCACCAGCAAAAGTGCCAACGAGAGGTGTAGTAATGAGCGGTTCAATAACTTCATTCCACTAAGCGATATCCGATGCCGTAGACCGCTTGTATCTCCACTTCAGCATCGCCTTGTTTCAACTTCTTGCGCAAGTTCTTGATCTGCGCATACACGAAATCCAAGTCGTCTCCTTGATCTGCGTGATCGCCCCACACATGTTCCGCTAATGATGATCGCGTAACGAGCCGGTCCTTGTTCAGTAACAAGTAAGTGAGCATGTCGAATTCCTTGCGGTTCAAGGCCAGCGGCGTGTTGTTCACATGCACCGTGCGCTCTTCCGGATCCAAGCGCATGTTGGCGGCATCCAACGTGGTTCTTCCACCGAGATCCTTCCGCCGCAACACGGAGCGGACGCGCGCATTGAGCTCCGCGATATGGAACGGCTTCGTCAAATAATCGTCCGCTCCAAGATCCAACCCGGCCAACTTATCATCCAACGAATCCTTGGCCGAAATGATGATCACATTACCCGCCTTGCCTGCCTCCTTCATCGCACGCAACACCTCCAATCCACTCCCTCCGGGCAGCATGATATCCAACAGCACCAGATCGTAATCATGGTCAGTAACGCGCCGCAACGCTTCACTTTTATCGCGCGCAGTTTCCACCACGAAGTGTTCCCGCTCCAGCGAGCGCACGATCACCTCAGCGAGTTCTACTTCATCTTCGATCACCAAGATCTTCATCGATCGCAAAAGTACCGGCCGGATCTGGGAATGAATTGGGAAAGTGGTCTGTGTAACCGCGCTGAAAGGATCCAATGCTTATTCCAGGGAACTTCAAGTAGCTGCCTATAATTCAATGTAACAATGCGCCCTTTGTAGAATTGACTTCCGATATGGTAATTTGCAGCTGATCCTCAATGACTTGGACTCAGTTCAACGCATAGAGGCATCCATCTTCAATAATGTGCGTCCTATTACAGAAACCTTCTCCTACCATGCCACGAAATCTCACCATCGCAGCATCGCTCCTCGTTGTATTCCAGCTACCGGCGCAAGCGCCACAGCTCTATTTTCAGAATGGCTTCACTGACCTAAACCTACGCTACTCGAAGTCCATGAAGCAATTGCTAACGACCCTCGTTCTCCTCGTCTCATTCAGCGTGCACGCCCAAGAGGAATGGTCCATCAAAATGAAGCCAGAGGGCGTCAATGCAAGTGTATTCTGGGCACAGCATAGTGGTGTAGGCTTCAGCCTTGGCGACTATGTCTTTTTCGGAATGGGTTATTTGAACGATGGTGAGGTGACCTCCATCTTTCGAAAGTACCACCCAGCGACCAACACCTTTTCTGGCTTCGGGCCAGGCGGGCAAGCGGAGGGTGGCTTCTCGAATTTCAACGCCGGCGCAGGTGGGGTCGGATTCTCCATGGGCAATGTTGGGTACGCAGGTCTCGGGGGAAGCGGAACCGATGCCAATGACTCGATCTTCCGCTACACACTTACCGATGATCATTTCTGGGCTATGACGCCGCTCGTGTTCCCTGGAGGAAAACGCAATGAAGCAATCTGCTTCGTGATCGGCGACAAGGCGTATATCGGTGGCGGGGTCGATGCGTACGCGGTAAACACCTTCCGCGACCTCTGGGAATATTCCGCAGCGACCGGTTGGGTCCAACGTGCGAACATGCCCGCGACCATCGAATCTGGAACGGCTTTCGCGTTGGATGGAAAAGGCTATGTGATCAGCAGCACTGGCACCCAACTCTGGAGCTACGATCCGGTCACGAACGCCTGGACGACAAAAGCCCCCTATCCCGGTGGAGCGCGTGATGGTGCCGTCGCATTTACCAAAGACGGCAAAGGGTTCATGGGCACGGGATATCGAGCCGGAGTTGGCCGCACGAGGGATTTCTTTGCTTACGACCCTGCCTCGAACTCATGGACATCCGTACCAAACTTGTGGGATGCCTACGGTCGCGAAGATGCAGTGGCCGTATCCCACGGGAACAAGGCTTATGTGATCGGCGGCCGAGCGCATTTGAACTCCTACGATCCTGCTGCAGAGATCTGGGAACTCGGACCACCTGCGCCGATCATTCCCGGCACGTGGGTACAAAGGCCTTACTTACCGGGTGTTCCGCGTGAACGGCCGGTGACCTTCGTGATCAACGATATGATCTATGTGGCGGGAGGGAACTCCAGCTCCGGCGGGAATCTCAATGAGGTGTGGGCTTATGATCCGGAGGCGCGATCATGGACTTCCCGCGCAGCAGTACCTGCCACTGGTGCACAAGCAGGAGCCGCGATCAATGGTAAGGGCTACGTACTGATCAATGCAGCATCAAACAATTTCTGGGCTTATGATCCTGTGGCGAACACATGGACGCAACGCGCTGACATGCCCGGTGGAGCGCGCACGAACACCGTAGCGTTCGGGCTGAATGACCGTGTATTCGTTGGTACCGGTGCGGTCAATTCCGTGCGCCAGAACGACCTCTGGGCCTATGACCCGCAGACCAATAGCTGGGGACAGCGCACCAACATGAATGGTGCTGGAGTGCAACTTGCTGCGGCCTTCGTGATCGGTAACAAAGGATGTATCTGTGGTGGGAACCTGAACGGATCCAGCACCGCCACCAGCGCCGTTCGTTGTTATGATCCTGTTGCCGATAGCTGGTCGAATCTTGCATCTTTCAATGCACCGAACCAGATCCAGTCGCACATGGCCTTCGCGATCGACGACCAAGCCTATAGGGCAGGGGGCTTTATCTCCGGCACCATCCTGAATGCGTTCCACAGTTACGACCCAGTGACCAATGCATGGACCATTCAGGCTACCACAGGAGGGGGATGGCGCAGGGATGGCGCTGCTGCCGGAGCGGCGGGACGTGGTTTTTTGACCTGTGGGAACTTGAACCCTGTCAGTTCCTCAACCGCATCCAGTTTCAATGCCAATGATCTGTGGGAATACATACCAACCGACTACGTGGCGAACCCGGGAATTGAGATCTCAGTGCGCGTAATGCTTGGCGGGCCATTCATGAATGCCGCACAAGGCATGAATGATCAACTGCGCACTGCCGGACTGATCCCGCTTACCGAACCCTATTCCGCATTGGGCTATTCCCACGTGAACGGCGGTGGAGAAACAACAACATCTGCAGTACTCACCGCGAGCGGTACCAACGCCATTGTGGATTGGGTGGTGGTCGAGTTGCGTAGTACCGGCAACCCAAGCACTGTACTCGCCACACGCAGCGCCCTCGTGCAGCGCGATGGCGACGTTGTCGATGTGGACGGGACGTCGCCCGTAACGTTCAACATGGCGGCGGGCAATTACCATATCGCCATCAGGCACCGTAACCACTTGGGCTGCATGAGCGCCAATGCACTCGCACTTTCTCCTACACCGACGACCTTGGATCTCACGACTCCGGCTGCCACCACGTGGGGTACCAATGCCCGCAAGAACGTGAGCGGAACAATGGTGTTATGGGCAGGTGATTGCACTGGCGATGGTCAAGTGAAATACACTGGCACAGGCAATGATCGCGACATGATCCTGCAAGCCGTTGGTGGGGTAACGCCTACGGCTACGGTTGCCGGATATAGAGTTGAAGATCTGAACATGGATGGGCTCGTGATGTACACCGGAACCGGTAACGACCGCGACCGGATCCTGGAGAATATTGGCGGTACCGTGCCTACGAATGTGGTGGTGGAGCAGTTGCCTTAAGATCCTATAAATTGCGAAGAAGTGCCAATTCCGGGATCAGGCAACCTATCCTGGATCACACGTCTAACAACAAATGGGAATGAATATGTGGAATGGAATTCTTGGCCTTGGTTTTCTGTGTTTTTTCGGTTCAGCGATACACGCCCAATACACCATACCGGACCCGGCATTTGCTGCCAAGCTGCAAGTGCTCGTGCCGAATGCGATGAACGGGAATGTCTTGGATGAGAACCACCCGAATGTGACATCATTGACGAGCATGGCCGTTCAGTATTCCAGCATCTCCAACTTGGATGGGGTTCAGTTCTTCACAGGATTGACAACGCTTAACTGTAGTGGTAATCAACTTGGCACTCTGCCGGACCTACCTAGTTCCATGACCACTCTGAGATGTGAATCCAACCAACTTGCCAGCCTTCCGCCATTGCCCAGCGCATTAACGTCGCTCTATTGCCGATCCAACCAAATATCCAGCCTTCCTGCACTTCCCAACACGTTGACTTATCTTGATTGCGGATCCAATCAACTCTCCAGCCTTCCGACGTTGCCCAACACGTTGTCTCAACTTGATTGCGGTAACAACCAACTCAACAGCCTTCCAACCTTGCCCAACTCGTTGTTTTCTCTTGTTTGCAGTAACAATGAACTCACCAACCTTCCAACTTTACCCACCTCGTTGAGTACTCTTTATTGCAGATCCAACCAACTCACCAGCTTTCCGACATTGCCCAACACTCTGGCTCATTTTTATTGCGATCATAACCAGCTCAACAGCCTTCCTGTATTGCCCAATGATCTCTATAATTTTCAATGCAATTACAACCAACTCACAAGCCTTCCGGCATTACCCAACTCGTTGTGGTTACTTGGATGCGATCACAATCAACTCACCAACCTACCCACATTGCCTAATAATTTAGAATTGATCTACTGCAGTTTCAATCAACTCACCAGCCTACCCACTTTGCCCAACTCGTTGTTTCAGATCCAATGCCAATACAACCAACTCACAAACCTTCCCTCATTGCCCAATTCGTTGACATCGCTCGATATATATAGCAATTCGATCAGTGCCTTACCCTCTTTGCCAAGCACGTTGATAGAACTTATTTGCGCTAACAACTCACTTTCCGCGCTTCCTCAATTACCAAACACGCTTGAAGAACTTAATTGCAGAAACAATACACTCACTTGCTTACCGACCCTATCCAACTCGTTGATCGACCTAAGGTGCTCTGGAAATTCCATCAACTGCCTACCTAACGTACCTCTCGGATTGTCACCTTCGTCGAATATTCTTGGGTTTACTCCTGTCTTGTGTTCGACCACGGACCCCTGTTTCCCACCCGAAGCCATCACAGGTACCATATTCAATGATGCCAATGGAAATGGCCTACAGGACGCCGGGGAAACGGCCTTCTTGAGTGGTGTGGCCGAAGCGCAGCCGGGCAACAACCTGAGCGGTGTGGATGTGAACGGGAGCTTTGGCATACCGGTAGAACCCGGGAGCTACACAGTACAAGGGCAAGGTGTTCTGTACCATACGATAACGACACCAGCGCACAACGTAACGATCACCGCTGGCATGTCCGCTACGGACAAGCACATCGGGTACCAAGCAATACCGGGCATCTATGACCTGGTGGCTGAATTGACCGCAGGCGTAACGCGCCCCGGCTTCGATAACAACGTGTACTTTAGCGTATCGAACATCGGTACCGAAGCAAGTACCGCCACGATCAACTTTGATTTTGATACGGATCAGAACTGGGTGAGCGCCACTGTCGCACCGAACGCGCAGGTCGGAAACAACGCCACGTGGAGCATCGCGATGGATCCGGGTGATACATGGACTGCCCGAGTAACACTGAACACGCCGGCCAGCGTGGCCTTGGGCACTGGGATCCAGCACCAACTCACGGCAACACCCGATGCGCCGGATACCACGCCTGCCGATAACATGGCCACGTGGACCAGGACCGTGGTCGGTTCCTATGACCCGAACGACAAAGTGAGTTCGGTGTCGTCGCTCACACCGACCGAGGCGCAGAACGGCGCTTGGATCGATTACACCATTCGCTTCCAGAACACGGGTACGTTCATGGCCGAGAACGTGTTGATCACCGATACGCTTCCGCCGGGCTTGCAGGCCAATACCTTCAGGTACGTGGCATCGTCGCACAGCAACTTCTGGTATATGGAAGCTGGCGTGCTGCATGTGCGCTACGACCACATCCAACTGCCGCATATCAACGCGAATGAACCGGCAAGCCACGGTTTCATCAAATTCCGCATCAAGGCCAATACCGCGCTAATAGTGGGAGAAGAGATCGAGAATGTCGCCAACATCTATTTCGATTTCAACGCGCCGATCATCACCGATCCAAGTGTGATAACAATTGCTTCACCCGGTATTGCCATTTCCCCAAAGGTGATGCTTGGTGGACCATACGTTCAAGCAACTCAATTGATGTCTGATGGTTTGCGGAGCGGTGGTCTTATCCCACTTACAGAACCCTATACTGCACAGGGATATTCCCATGTGAACGGTGGCGGCGGAGAAACAACAACCTCTGCAGCACTAGCTGTAACGGGCAACAATGCCATTGTAGATTGGGTAGTGGTAGAGCTACGCAGTACAACTGCACCGTACGGGGTGTTAGCTACACGAAGTGCCTTGGTACAACGCGATGGCGATGTTGTGGCAGCTTTAGGATCATCAGGGCTCAGCAACAATTCCTTTAGATCCACATAACGCATTAAATGCAATCGCACTAGGCCCACCATCGTTGAATATGCTGGCTGGATCTTGAAGGAGAATAATTTGCGCTTGATCGTTACCAATAGATCCGCGATCAAGGCGCACCAGATCTGGATCCGGATCGCGTTCTCATTGTCACCTAGGAAGTCGGTAAACTTCAGGTTCTGCTTGAGACGCTTGAATAGTATCTCAATTTGCCACCGCTGTTTATAGGCTTGGGCTACGTTCACCGGTCCCATTTACCCATGTTGGTAATGAATTGCAAGGTGCGTTTGAAGGTCTGGTCGTAGTAGGTTATCAAGCGCAACAGTATAGGGTTGAGTTCGCCTTCGTGGCCCAGCAGAACCCATTGGTCTTTGAGTACTCCAGCCTTCTTGGCGCTTGCGCTTACCGTGCGATCGCGAAGTATTTGCACCGTGCTTCGCAGGTTTAGGCGCGTAACAAAATGCACCCCGGTCTTACCCCAGTGCCTATACAAAGGGTAGTTCATGTACGCCTTGTCGAACACCAATATGGTTCCCTTGGCCATGTTCTTGAACTCAGGCATGAACTGCTTGTCGTTGGTGGCCGCTTTGGTAATCCGAATCAGAGATGGCACTTCTTCAGTAAGGTGCATACCCATGTGGACCTTCACCCCGCCCTTGCGTTTTCCGTCGGCAGGAGTGCGCCCACAAGCCTTCATGATCTCTTTGAAAAGTGTAATTGTGGTTGAGTCTACCAAGAACAAATTACGTAGCCAACGTTCGTTCTTTGGCAAACTGCTGTCCGATAAATAGTGTCTATATCGGCGGTATATGTCCGCAAAAACCCTAGCGAACAACTCTGGTGGCCGCTTCTTATTCGCATCGCTTACGGTGCTGCGTTTGGGCAGGTGAGTAAACCCCAAGTGTTTCAGACCTTCGCTATAACCCGCTAAACCACTGGTGAGTTCGCGAAGCCCTGAAGTTCTTTGCAACACGGCAAAAATCATAGACCCCATCAAGGTCCATGTATTGAGCTTCTTTACAGCGAAGTCTGCACCGGTTTCAACTACCGCATTATGGAAGTCTTTTCGGTTGATAAGCGATAACAGCTGTCCGTAAACCGGAGTTCCAGCCTTTGCCTTAATTTTGCCCATGGTACCATTAATTATGGAAAGGGATCCGCGACGCAATCAGGGGTCCCTTTCCTATTTTAGCAGTGCAAAATTATCCGGTCCGTTCTATTGTTCCGGACGGCAGTGATTTGGGAACAATGACCAATACTGGACGCTCGCTAAGTGCGGTAACCACAACGGTAGATTTCAGCGTTACGACAACTGCTACATACGGCACCAATGCGCAAGCTACTGTCGGAACACGGCGAGTGCTCTGGGCTGGTGATTGCCGCAGCGATGGTGATCTCAAATACACCGGAACGAACAACGACAGGGACCTGATCCTGCAACGTGTCGGTGGTGTAATACCTACGAACACACTTGGCGGCTATTACCGCGATGATGTTAATATGGACGGTCTTGTGAAATATACCGGGACAAGCAACGACCGCGACCGGATCTTAGTGAATATCGGAGGTACGGTGCCAACGAACATCCTATTTGAACAGCTGCCGTGACCTGTCAATGTGCTTAGAAATTATCAGTTTGAACAACCGGTCCTTACCCCAAACATGACATGGTGTAACTGTCTTGGCATGGACCAGCGTATAGTCGTGAACGAAGATTTTTCTACAACCCGTGATGCAGATCGCAGTTCAAATTCCGCATTGAACTATTTTGGCACTGTGTTTGGAAAGTTCCGAAACAAAAAACAACCCCACCATGAAACAATTTTTGACAATTCTAGCATTATGCACCTTGGGCATCACCACCATGCAAGCCCAGAAAGTGAACGAGACCGTAGAGATCGAATCCGCCGGTGCCTGGTATCCGGGAAAGATCCTCAAAGCTGAAGGGGACAAATACTTCATCACCTATGAAGGCTGGTCAGATAGCTTCGATGAATGGGTAACAGTGGATCGCCTGCGTAACTTTAAAACTGCTGCAACTCCTGCTCCCTCTTCGCCCCTTACCAAATTCAATGTGGGCGACAAAGTGGAAGTGGAATACGGCATGGTACCTGAACCTGCTACCGTGATCGAAGTGGGCGAGAACAAATACCACATCAAATACGACAACACCTTGTTCAAGGACAAGTGGGTAACGGAGAAAGAGATCACGAAGCTGTAGGTTAGGTCCGGTTTTACATCCTAGGCCGAGGGTCACATATCGGTGGATATCACAAAAGTTGCTGTCCGCACCAACTCCCCATTCGCACCTAACAGCACCAAGCGGTATCTACCCGGCAACAATTCCTTTTTGCCTTGTGGCGAATTCGCGGACACCCACCAACGCAATGGGTGAAGCATCACGATGCGTTCATTTCACTCTGCCCAAGGCATGCCGCAATCCATCTGTGCCACGGGAAATGGATGTCGTTCCACCCAACTACCATCGGTCAGCATTTCGATACTGAACTGGGGCATCCAGCTCGCGCAGCCACCGTCGAGTATCACACCACCAGTAATCTGGAGCCAGATGGTGTCGGCATGTTGTTGTTCGATCTCCAACACCTTCAGCGCAGGTCGTGCGGCGATCTCTTGCTCGTACGTTCCGATCTCGGCCAGCCCTGGCGACTGCGATTCCGATGGCACCACCTGGAGTTGTTCATTATAGTATTTCTCCTGCTCCGATAATTGTCGCCGGTAGTCCGTATCCCGGGCATGACCGAGCCCATCTGCGATACGTTGCTCCAACTTGTCGAACGCCGGGTCGTCCGCCAACTCAGCATAGGTGTATCGACCAACACGAAAACGGAATACTTCGGGTGAAGGGTGGTCACCGGAACGCACCATCACGCGTTGCACCAAGGCCCAACGATCAGCAGGTGCATCCGGCAGATCGATCCGCATGATCCGATCAGCTTGGATCACCTGTATATGGAGATCGGTACACCAACAGTCGATGATGCTGAAAACCTTCCGATCCCTGCCCGGTGCAGGCATCTCGGTCCCGGCCAGCGACCACTGCTTGTGATCGCCCGGATTCTCCGGACCGTACGGATATCCTTCAGCAACCGTGAAGTGGATCTCTACCGACCACGGCTCCGTTGTCTTCGTGCGCGCTGCTTCGCGCAGCATGGCATTCTCCACATACGACCCCTTCATTGGCCTACCGTTCGCGTTGTGCACCATGAGAAAGGTGAGATCCGGACCGCCTGGTTGTGCGTGTAGCAGGAACGGAAGGAACAGCAGAACGAATGCACACTTCCGCGCGATCTTTCCGCCTACCAAGTTGAATACATTTCGCAGCATCACCATCCAAAGGTCAAGTAGAACAAACTCTGTTGATCCTTCCATTTCAAGTACGTGCTGTACCTGCCATATGGCAGATCGGTAACATCCACCCACTTATCGGTCTCTCCGTCCGTTGGCATGTCCACACGCAAACTGATGTTGCTTTCCGCGACACCGAGGGTATCCTGTCTAGACAGTTCGAAATGCGTATCCGGGCCGCTTGCCGGGAAATGCAAAAGGTGGTTGGCGTAATTCGGATCGCGCATAATAGGGATCTCCAGTGGACCAATGCGTGAGAAGTTCATGATCAACGAAAATTCGTAACGCGCTGTGTCATACAGTGCCATCACTTCCGTACGCTGTGCCATCCACAGGGCGTCGAACTGTTCGGTCAGTTGCGCGTTGATCGGATCATTCAACTGGGCAAGAACGAACCAGCCATTCCGGAACGGAAGCAACACCGGCGGACGAGGAGGAACACCCACACGCGCCGTGCGGGCCAACATCCGTTCTTCGATATCGCCATTGCCAGCAAGGTCAACGATCATGGTATCCACACCGCGCACCACGCGCAGTTTGTTGTCCGTGGTGGTGTAATTCCATCCGACCTCAACCGCTTTGATCGAAGTTCCATTCACGGTGATCAACGACTTCAATTGCATCGGCTTTCCGGGATAATTCACCGGTATGCGCGGGTCGGTATAGCTCCACCATTGGCCGCGAGCGAGGTACTCTACCGTGTAGCTTCCTTGCAGCGGAATGAGGTCCTTGCTGTCCTCGATGAAGGCATAGTTGTAACGATATGAGCACAGATCTGACTGACCACATGCGCTATCAGGCAAGAAGAATAAGGACATTATGATAAGTAGTCGCATTGGGTTAAAATACACCCAAGTAGATAAAAGGTTCGCTAGCGCCACCATTTAGTGCATACGCACCACCGGCCTATCCTACTTTTGCCAATGCAACTTATTGCACTGATGCGTCGATCAACTCTTCTCCTGCTCTTGTTAGGACCCGCCGCATGCGCGCAAGTTCTACCCGACCCTCCGCAGATCTGGCTGAACACATGCATGCCGACCAACTCGAACACCGTCACCGTATGTTCAAGTGGTTGCGACTACACCAATCCGCAACTACAATCGGCGATCGACAACGCGCTACCGGGCACCACGATTCTGCTTCAGAGCGGACACAACTACAGTGGTCCGTACACCCTTCCCGCGAAGGTCGGTGATGAATGGATCATCATCCGCACGAACATCTCCGACGCTCAATTGCCGGATGAGGACCATCGCATCGACCCATCTTACGCTGCGCTACTGGCCAAGATCCAAGCGCCCGTGAACCAATCCGCCTTGATCTTCGCAAGCGGTGCACACCACTACCGCGTGATGGATCTGGAAGTGCGGACCGTTGGTTACAGTTATGACATCATCGTTGCGGGTAGTGCGGAAACATCGGTCGCAAATGTGCCGCACGATATCGTGTTCGATCGGCTGTACATTCATGGCGATCCGATCCTTGGCACCAAGCGTGGCATCCGCTTGAACAGCGCCAGTTCCGCCGTGATCAATTGCTGGATCAGTGATTGCAAGGCCAACGGACAGGATGCACAGGCCATTGCCGGATGGAACGGTCCCGGTCCCTTCAAGATCGTGAATAACCACTTGGAAGGAAGTGGCGAGAACGTCATGTTCGGCGGGGCACTCGCGACGATCACCGACCTCATCCCATCCGATATCGAGATCCGCAACAATCACTTTTTCAAACCACCGAGTTGGCGCATCAGCGACCCCAATTACGAAGGCACGCCGTGGTGCATCAAGAACCTCTTCGAACTAAAGAACGCGCAACGTGTTTGGGTGGAAGGCAATATTTTTGAGAACAACTGGGCGCATTGCCAAAGCGGCTTCGCCATCGTGTTCACACCGCGTACGGAAAGCGGCGCTGCGATGAACAACCGTGTCACAGATGTTACTTGGTGCCACAATCAGTTGATCAACAGCGATGGTGGCTTCAACATCAGTGGGCACGACGATCAGCTGCCGAACCCGGTGAGCACACGCATCCTCATCGAGCACAACCTTTCTTACGCGATCAGCAATGTCAACAAGATGTACCAGTTCCTGAACGGCGCAGAGCACGTCACCATAAAACACAACACCGACCTCAATACCGGCACCACCACCAGCGCCGCCGGCGCGCCCATGGTGGCGCTCACCTTCGCTGATAACATCGTGGGTTACGGTGCCTATGGCGTATGTGGCACCGGATCGGGATGTGGTAACGCGACCATCAATACCTACTTCCCCGGATCAACGTTCACGCACAATGTGATCGTGGGCGTAGCAGGTGGTGCCTCCGGAAATCCGAACCAATACCCTCCGTTCCATTGGTTCCCGACACAACCAAGTGCTGTTGGTTTCGCAGACATCAGCACCAACAATTATCACTTGCTTGCTTCCAGTCCATACGCTGGTGGGGCATCGGACGGCACCGACATTGGTGCTGATATCGACAGCGTGAATGCACATACCAATGAAGTACTTGCAGGTTACTGGCCTGCTTGCACGAACATCTCCACTGGGACGAGTGCAGATCCAAACCCGCGATCACTTTACATTTTCCCGAACCCCGCAGCACAACACTTTGTCCTGGAACTACCCTACAACGAACCGCAACGCTACTCGCTGCACAATGCAGATGGACGCACAATACGAAATGGAACCGCGTTTACCGGAGAACCCATTTCCGTGGAAGAATTGCCGAATGGAACGTACTTCATTCGCTTTGATCTGCTCCCGAACGGCACGGCAAAGCTGGTCATTGCGCGGTAGGTTTTGGCGGTAACCGGTACGTTCAAAGTTCGTATTGAGCCGATAAGACCCCATCATTCGCTCAAAAACCCAAAGATCTTTTCCATCAGCTCTTTCCGAATGCCGCGCTTGTCCCGCTCCAGAACGTAGATGGAAACCGATGCATTCAACGCTGGGAAATAATTAACGACCGTGCCCCAGAAGCCTCCATGAACGAATCCTTCCAACCCATTCACATCATCTCCCGACAGATGCACAGTATTGAGGACGGCCAGCGTGCATTAGGCCATGTCGAATGGAACTGCCCGTTGTCTAGCCGCTAACCCCACCTATTTTTACACCATGCGCATCCGCTTTCAAAAAGAACACGGTGGCCACCGATTGATCTGCACACGGCGCGATGGTTCATTCACGCAAAGCGCAGTGGGACCTTCGCTTCCCGAACACGACTTGGCGCATTTCGTTGTGGAAAGTGAATTGCGGTTGGATCAAGGTTTTTTCGGACTGATCAACGAAGGGTACAGCATTCAACAACTCGGTGATCCGGCGGTGATCCCTAGCCTACCTGCTGGCTCCATGGAGGCAGAGGTGCTTACACGCACCTTGCAGGGTTTGAGCAATGGCGCGGTGGCCCAAAGCGATTTTGGTGCAAGCGTTGAGGCGGAACTTTCCCGCGTACCCAAAGGTCTTACCGATGCGGTGATCACGCACATGCTTCAGACCTACGTTACGCTCCTGAACAGTTGGGATAACGTAGCGGAAGGTGCCGCGCTGGAACTGCGGTGGCGTTGATCCAGCAGACTATTATAAAGAAGTACTTCCATCTTACTGAAAACAGACTCGAGCACAACTTTCTTTCTAAGAACAACACGCGACATTCGATAAGATATCGATCAACATCAACCCAAGTCGTGTTGGTATAATTGATCGATCCGATATGCGAGATCACTCTCGATCCGCGTCCTCCACGAACGGAACTTTCGCTTTCAACTTGTGATCATTCAATTTTCCGAAACGGGTGCGCAGCAAATTCGAAAGACTTTGTGCGGCACCTTCTACAGCTTGATGATTGTTCGATGGTTTATATGTTGCAGCAACGGGATCCATTCCATTCGGGCGTGCTTCCATCGTGCAGCTATGGTCATTGGGTCCGGTCTTGTCGGCGTTCATATCCTGTACGTGTACTTCCACTCGGGTAATGCGTTCCGCGAAGTGGCTCAAGCTCTTCTCTACTACGTTACGTACATGCTCAGCAAAGGCTTCAGAGCCTTCGATGTTCTTATCGGTGTTGATCTGTATCTGCATGTGCTAAAGGTACGGATCAAACCATTTCGCACATTGGGTCTGGTCACAAGAAATGATAAACATTTCAAAGGGTTAGCCATCCCTCCATTTCTATCATATTAACTAGAGAAAAATATGAATGAAAAATTCTTAACAGGCAAATTGGGAAATATCAGAAAGTAAATGAAAGAGCCGTTTATTGTTCATTCAGGGTGCTGTTGGTGAGGGTGTTTCACATCCCGATCTGCTGATTCGTAACTAAGTTACCCTGAAGCTTGGTTCCATAGCATCAAACACCCATAGGAAGTTGAGAATTTATTCCCCGATCCCGGTAATGGATTTCCCTTGCGCGCAGGTTATGAGATCGAGAATTACGAAGTATAACTAGTGTTACCAACACTTTTCGACAAAGCCTGAATACGGCATGGTTCTTTTAGAGGCGTTGACGCATATTAAAACTTACGCCGTCCCAATATCACGGATCACGTAACTCGACCAACATCTTTGTACCTAAGTGAATAACATAAAGAGGCTTTCGTCCTTTTACGTGGGTTAGTTCAAAGTCCAATTGCTACAAGGCTTACAAGAGACAACACCTAAGAAACTTACAACAACTAAAACCGATAAACCATGAAACCTTACAAATACATTTTACCGATACTGCTCATCACTTCACTGAGCAGCACCGCCCAAGAGATCCGCTTTTCAGCGGGGTACAATGGATCCAACATCAAAGAAACCGGAACTGATAAATGGGCGGGTCGAGCCGGCTACCAGTTCGGTGCTGATGTGCTACTTGGCAATCGTGTCTTCGTGAAACCCGGCATCAATTTTATGGTGCGCAACTTGAATTACAGTTTTGCGGATACGACGGGGATCACACCTACCGAATTTAAGTATACATCGCGCTATTTGAGTGTCCCGATAATGCTAGGTGTGAACTTTCTTGACCCTACGGATGATCCACCGATCAACGCTTATGTTATGGCAGGGCCAACTGCGCTGTTCAACCTAAGTGCTGACCTGAACAATAATAATCTGGATGTGCAGACCAGTTCCAGCCAATGGTACGTAGGGTTTGGAGCGGGTCTTGAGTTCAGTTTCCTGTTCCTGGAAGCTGGTTACGACGTGGCCTTGACCAAAGAGTTCGACGAGTTCAATCGTCCGAATTTGACAACCAATCCGAAAGTGAACTATCTCCATATTGTTGGAGGAGTGCGCCTACGACTTGCGAAATAATTGTTGGTTAGCTAAGACGATAGGGTCATATCGTATTAGCTAACCAACACAGCAGCTATCACGCTCTTTATTACCCCCATGCTTCGCTGCTACAGGTAATGGAGAGCGTTATCACATTCATGTCAGGTCATAACATTACGCGACATCACTATGATAAGTTCTTGGAGCATCATCGTCAGTGCATCTCTCGTGCATGACCTGTGTAAAATGAAAGATGCACGATCTTGCACGAGCTACTAGTGATCCTGGTCGGCAATAGTCACAACAAGATCACTTCACTGCTGAGATCGAACGTCGCTTGATCCATTTGTATACTTCGAACCACAACACGGAAGCCAGACCGATCACCGCAGATAGGCCAAGCTGTGTTAGCGTTGGCGAAGCCAAATGGAAGAAGGAACGGATCACTGGTATATAAAGCATCGCGACCAACAAGCCGATAGTGAGCAGCAACATGCCACGCAGCAGCAAATTGCTATTGCCATAGCTCGTGAAAAGCGAAGCAGTGAATGAACGGTTTACCAGTGTGAGCCCGATGTTCGCTATGACCAATGTGCTGAAGACCATGGTCCGGACCAGTTCCTCATGATAGCCTTGTTGCACAGAGATCTGATATGCGCCCAGTGTGCCTAGCGTGATCACCAGTCCCTGCCAGATACTGATGGAAAGATCCTTCCACGTGAGGAAGGTGAGGCTGAGGGGGCGCGGTGATCGCAACATGCCGTCCTTTTCAAGTGGTTCGTTCTCGTAAACGATACTGCACGTAGGACCCATGATCAGTTCCAAGAAGATCACATGTAACGGAGTGAAAATGTTGGGATAGATCCACCCTAGGAACAACGGCAATGATACAGTGAGGATGATGGGGATATGGATGGAGATGATATACTGTATTGCTTTTTTCAGATTGCCATAGATCTTGCGGCCCAACGCAACGGCCTCCACCATGTTGCCCAGATCATCGTTCACGAGGATCAACGACGCTGCTTCCTTGGCGAGTTCACTACCCCGCTTGCCCATAGCGATACCGATGTGCGCGGCTTTTAACGCAGGTCCATCGTTCACTCCATCACCGGTCATTGCAACCACATGGCCTTCTGCTTGCAAGGCTTTAATGATCCGCAGTTTCGCCTCGGGGAACATGCGCGTGAAGATGTTCGTGTCGTGCACCACCTTGCGCAGATCGGCATCATCCAACAGCATCATTTCATCGCCGTTCATGGTCTTTTCAGCTCCACGGAAGCCGGTCTGTTTTGCAATGGCAGCGGTGGTGAGCGCGTTGTCGCCGGTGATGATCTTCACTTGGATGCCCGCGGTGTAGAACTGTTGGAACACGCCACTAATGTTTGCTTTCGGTGGATCATTGAACGCTACCAGCCCAAGGAAGTCCAGCCTGAATTCCTCTTGATCCTTCGGATACGCATCTCCGGAGAACTTCGCTTGGGCAACACCAAGCACACGCAATCCTTGCCCCGCCAATGCCTCAACTTGTGCAAGTACTGCGTTCTTCTCCGGATCACTCAACGATGACTGGCGCAACACTCGTTCCGGTGCACCCTTGCAGGCGATGATCCGTTCGCCAGCACTGTTCGCGAACACGTGTGTCATCATCGGTGGTTTGCCACCAAGCGGATACTCATGCGCCATGTGGAATTCCGGCCGGCGATCACGTTGTGAGGTATCCTTGTAGACCTTATGCAGCGCCACTTCCATGGGGTCGAACGGAACGGGCTCACTTGCCCACATCGCGATCTCGATCACCCGCTGAGCCTCTGCTTCGCGCCATGCTTCCGCGGCCATTGTACGTCCATTCGCTTGCACGAAGATCTGCGCCAACGTCATCCGGTTCTCGGTAATGGTACCGGTCTTGTCCGTGCAGATGACGGTGGCCGAACCCAATGTTTCCACCGTGGTGGAGCGCTTCACGATAACACCTTGTTTGGCCAAGCGCCATGCACCCAATGCCAAGAACGTAGCAAATGCAACAGGGATCTCTTCCGGCAGAATGGACATCGCCAAGGTGAGTCCAGTGAGCAAGCTATCCAATAGCGATCCGCTGCGCGAATACGCCACGACCCATACGGCGAGGAACACCACTACGCCCACAATGGCCATGTTGCGAACGAACCGTGTGATCTGTTCTTGGAGCGGTGTCGGCGGCACTTCGATTGCTTCGAGGGACGTACTGATCTTGCCCAACTGTGTGCCTTTTCCAACCGCTGAAACGCGGTACACCGCAAGCCCGGAAACAACCTGTGTGCCTTTGCTCACCTTGGCCAGTTCCGGATCATCCATGTTGCGCGCTATCGCGAACGCTTCACCCGTGAGGATCGATTCATTCACACTGAAATCGTTGCTCTGCACGATCACTCCATCTGCCGCGAGCAAACTGCCTTCTTCTGCTACGACCAGATCGCCGACCACAACATCCTCGACAGGCACTTTCAACACAGCGTTGTTACGTATCACCGTGGCTTGTGCTTCGCTGAATGCCCGCAGTGCGTCGAGCGCTCTGCGACTCCGCGAGTCCTGATAAATGCTGATCGTCGAAACAAGAACGATCGCGCCCGCCATGAAATAGGCTTCGGTGCGTTCACCCAACGCAAAGTAGATGATGCTCGTGGCCAGTAGCAGCAGGAACATCGGTTCCATCACCGCACCCCTCACCGCAGGCCAGAAATTTCCTTGTGTTCTTTCCGCAATGGTATTCCGTCCGTGGCGCGTTCGCGCAACACTCACCTCAGCCTCGGTAAGACCAGGGAAGGAGAAGGGATTTGAGGGCATCGGCGGTTAAGGTAAGTTGCGGATAGCTAACTAAATAACCCTCGGGTTCTACACTAATACTCGGACGTAGCATGGATGCTTTGATCGCTTAGTAAATGGCCAAGCTTCACCATGATGATCTGGCAGGAAGAACATATTGCGCGTTGCAAGAATGGGTCTGCGAGATCCGTTCCTTCCCGGAAAAATCGACCATCTCATGGTCGGCGACAAGATCGAACAGCGCTTCGAACTGTTCCTGTCCGAATTAAAATCACCATTTCTCGTTATGCTACTTCTGGTGATCGCAACATCATACCTATGATGGCACATCAGTACAGCGAGAAAAAGACCGGATACCTATGACCGAAGGAGTCTAAGCTCTGCTTTTCTTCCGCATAATTTCTGCCGCCTCAGCCTTCCACTGCGCCAGCAGACCGTCGCCTTCTTGGATCATCTCAGCGAACGGATCACTACTTGCTTTTACCTCATCGGGTTTGGAAGTGGCGGCAGCTCGGCTTCTAGGAGCGGAACGCAACATCATCGCAGTGGTCCCTGCCGCCAAGATCATCGCAATGGTCATTAATTTCTTCGGTGTCATTGTACATAGTGTTTGTCGCGGCTCTCTCCAGAAAGCGTGCCAATTCAACTGTTGTCGTAAGCAACTGCCAACTCTTCCGTGCGTCCAAAAGTTCATTATCGGAACGTGGCCATCTTCACGCCTCCCATTCCTGCATCATACCCTTCCATTTCGGTAGGGTAATCGATCCTTCAACAAAGCGATCGAACGATGCAAAGCCTCGCCAGTAGTGCTTGAATCCAATATCCGAGGGGATCCGGCATCTACTTCGCCATGGCGTGGACACGATCATAAATGCGATCACCGTCCGGCATCCTCCTACTTGAACAATTGTTGACACAACACATCACCTGACATGATGCATTTCAATACCAAGTCACCCTAATGAACACCGCCTCACATTACAATAACGTGATCCAAGTTCAGAACTCTAAATGACACTTAACAAAATAACAAAATGATGACCCTCCTCTTGATCGTCTGTGGCCTTCTGTGCTTCGGGCTCCTTTTTCGCTCTATTCAATGGTTTGAAAAGATCTAACTCCGATGATATTCCTTCTGATCATTGCCTTCCTCCTCTTCGCCTACATGTGTTATGTGCTGGTGAAACCAGAAAAATTCTGAACCTATGCTGAACACTGAACTCTTCGGCATACTGGCCATGTTCTTCGGCTCACTGGTGCTGGCCATTCCATTGGGCCGGTACATCGCCCGTGTGTATGGCGGTGAACGCTCGTTGTTGGACCCTGTGATGGGTCCGATCGAACGTTTCTTCTTCCGCCTTTCCGGTATCGACTCTAAGCGCGAGATGAATTGGAAAGAGCACTTGAGAGCGCTGCTTACGATCAATATGATCTGGTTCCTCTGGACGATGTTCGTGCTGATGAACCAGAGTTGGTTGCCTTGGAATCCGGACGGAAATCCTAGCATGAGCGCCGACCTCGCGTTCAACACGGCCATCAGTTTCGTAGTGAATTGCAACCTGCAACATTACAGTGGTGAAACCGGAGCAACCTACTTCAGCCAGATCTTCGGGATGATGTTCCTGCAGTTCGTTAGCGCTGCCACGGGCATGGCTGCAGCCGCGATGGTCTTCAACGCACTGAGGGAGCGTACAAGCGAAAAGCTTGGCAACTTCTATGATTATTTCTTGAAAAGCCTTACCCGCGTGCTGCTACCATTGTCGATCATCGTGGCAGTACTGCTGATGTTCAGCGGAACACCACAGACCGCTTTGGGGAAAGACAGCATTGTCACTTTGCAAGGAGATAGCGTGGATGTTTCCCGTGGTCCGGTCGCGGGCTTCGTGGCCATCAAGCACTTGGGAACGAACGGCGGCGGTTACTACGGAACCAACAGTGCTCACCCGCTTGAGAATCCCTCCTACTTCTCCAACATGGTGGAGATGGTGAGCCAGCTGATCATTCCCTTCGGGATGGTCTTCGCGCTGGGCTTCTATTTGAAGCGGAGAAAGTTCGCTTGGATGGTGTTCGGCGTGATGACCGCCGGCTTCCTCGCTCTGGCCATTCCGAACATCGTGATGGAGATGAACGGAAGCCCGGCGATCGATGCACTGGGAATAAGCCAGAGCAGCGGTGCCATGGAGGGAAAGGAAATGCGCCTGGGCGCTGCAGCCTCTGGATTCTGGAGCATTGTGACCACCGTGATCAGCACGGGATCGGTGAACTCCATGCACGACAGCTCCATGCCCCTGAGCGGCATGAACGAACTGCTCGCCATGATGACCAATGCATTCTACGGCGGCGTGGGCGTGGGCATACTCAATGTATTCGTGTTCATCATCCTCGCGGTGTTCATCAGCGGGTTGATGGTGGGCCGCACGCCCGAGTTCATGGGCAAGAAGATCGAAGCACGCGAGATGAAGATCGCACTGATCGTCGCCCTCCTGCATCCGCTGATGATCCTCGCCGGCACTGCACTGGCCGCATACGGCATCACGCATGACCCCTCCTATGCGTGGCTGAACAATCCCGGGGCGCATGGCTTCAGCGAAATGCTCTACGAATACACCAGCGCCGCGGCCAACAACGGCAGTGGCTTCGAGGGCCTCGGTGACAATACACCGTGGTGGAACATCAGCACGGGCATCGTCCTGATCCTCTCCCGCTTCCTGCCGATCATCGGGCCGTTGGCCATCGCCGGGCTGCTTGCCGAGAAGAGGTTCATTCCCGAAAGCGCAGGCACCTTGAAGACGGACACAGGCACCTTCGGCATGATGGTCTTCGGCGTGATCGCCATCGTGGCCGCGCTCTCATTCTTCCCAGCACTTGCCCTGGGCCCCATCGCCGAATACTTCAGCTTCTGATCACCATGAAAAACCAACAACCCACCTCCCTCTTCCAGCGCGACCTGGTCATGGAGGCCATAAAACAGTCGTTCGTGAAACTGGACCCTCGGATCATGGTGCGCAACCCGGTGATGTTCACTGTGGAAGTGGGCACTGCGGTCATGCTCGTGGTCTCCCTCTGGTTGCTGTTCAGCGGCGATGCCTCACAAGGCTCGCTGGGCAACAACATCACCATCTTCCTGCTGCTGCTGCTCACGCTACTCTTCGCCAATTTCGCGGAAGGCATCGCTGAGGCACGCGGCAAGGCCCAGGCCGATTCGCTCCGCAAAACGCGGGAGGACACACCGGCCAAGTTGAAGCTCGCCGATGGTAGCGTGAAGATGATCCGCAGCAACGAACTGCGCAAAGGCGACCTCTTCTACTGCGAAGCCGGTGACCTGATCCCCAACGACGGCGAGATCATCGAAGGACTCGCGAGCATTGATGAAAGCGCGATCACCGGAGAGAGTGCGCCGGTGATCCGTGAAGGCGGCGGCGACCGCAGCAGTGTGACCGGTGGCACACGGGTGCTCAGCGATCACATCACCGTGCAAGTGACCGGCGAACCCGGCAGCAGTTTCCTGGACCGCATGATCGCTTTGGTGGAAGGCGCGAGCCGCCAGAAGACACCGAACGAGATCGCTCTGACGATCCTGCTCGCCGGCTTTACGCTCATCTTCATCATCGTGTGCGTCACGTTGCAACCCTTCGCAGGCTATGCGAACGCAACGGTCAGCATCGCAGCGTTGATCTCCTTGTTCGTTTGCTTGATCCCCACCACGATCGGTGGCCTGCTCAGCGCCATCGGCATCGCGGGCATGGACCGTGCGCTGCGCGCCAATGTGATCAGCAAAAGCGGCAAGGCAGTGGAAACTGCGGGCGACATCGATGTGCTCTTGCTGGACAAGACCGGCACCATCACCATCGGCAACCGGAAGGCAACGGCCTTCTTCCCGGCCCCGGGCGTGGATCGTTCAGCTTTCATCCGTTCATGCGCGCTCAGTTCGATCGCAGATGATACAGCAGAAGGCAAGAGCATTTTGGAACTCGCTGGTGCGGATGTTACCAAAGGTCTTTCGCTGCAAGGTGCTGCATTGATCCCATTCACCGCCCAGACCCGCACCAGCGGTGTGGACCTGCCGAACGGACAGCGCATCCGCAAAGGTGCACAGGACGCACTGCGTAAGTTGACCTTGCAAGCCGGGCTCGCCGTTCCTGCGGAAGTTGAAGCAGAAGTGAAGCGCATCGCCGAGAACGGCGGTACGCCACTCGTGGTTGCCGAGAATGATCGGATCACGGGTTGCATCGAACTCCAGGACATCATTAAGCCCGGCATACGCGAGCGTTTCGAACGACTGCGGAAAATGGGTGTGAAGACGGTGATGGTGACCGGCGACAATCCGCTGACCGCAAAGTACATCGCCGAGAAAGCTGGTGTGGACGACTTCATTGCAGAAGCTACGCCCGAGGACAAGATGGCCTATATCAAGAAGGAACAACAGAGCGGACGTTTGGTCGCGATGATGGGCGACGGAACGAACGATGCGCCCGCACTAGCACAAGCAGATGTAGGAGTGGCCATGAACAGCGGAACACAGGCCGCCAAGGAAGCCGGTAACATGGTGGATCTGGACAACGACCCAACAAAACTCATCGAGGTGGTGGAGATCGGCAAGCAGTTGCTAATGACCCGTGGTACACTAACTACCTTCAGTATAGCGAACGATGTGGCCAAGTATTTCGCCATCGTCCCCGCACTATTCATGGCCAGCATACCTGCTTTGGGTGCGCTGAACATCATGCGCCTGCACAGCCCGGAAAGCGCGATCCTAAGCGCAGTGATCTTCAATGCGCTGATCATTCCTGCGCTGATCCCATTAGCACTACGCGGAGTAGCCTACAAACCGATCGGGGCATCTGCTCTACTGCGTAGAAATCTCTTGATCTACGGACTCGGTGGACTTATCGTGCCCTTCATCGGCATCAAGGTCATCGACCTCGCAGTGTCATTCTTCATCTGATCCAAAAACGCGATGCCGGGTCAAGCCCGGCATGACAGACCATGAAACAGAACCTCCTTCCCGCAGTGAAGCTTACGCTGATCTGCCTTGTCTTCTTCAGTGGCGTGTATACCTTTGCGTTGATCGGGATCGCGAAACTGACGCCCAACGGTGGCAATGCTGAAACCGTTGAGCACGACGGCCACGTGTACTACACCAACCTCGCACAGTCCTTCACGCAGGACAATTACTTCTGGAGCCGCCCGAGCACAGTGGGCTACAACGCGGCCGGTTCCGGTGCCAGCAATAAGGGAGCGACGAACCCGGAATACCTCGCCACCGTGCAAGCGAGGATCGATACGTTCATCGTACACAACCCCGGTGTTGCCAAGAGTGACATCCCAAGTGAACTGGTCACTGTCAGCGGCAGCGGACTCGATCCACACGTGAGCGTGCAAGGCGCTCAGGTGCAGGCACAGCGCGTCGCTAATGCGCGTGGAATGGAAACTGGCGTTGTACTGAAACTCATCGATGAGCATACCGACGCGCCTTTGCTCGGTCTCTTTGGCCCAACCACCGTGAACGTACTTCAACTGAACCTGGCGCTGGACGCCGCCTCCAAATGAAACAACTCCTCCTCCTCCCTACCCTTGGTCTTGTCGTCACGGCGAACGCACAACAACTCGACAGTGCCATCACCATCAGTGCCTATGCCGAAGCGTATTACAGTTACGACATGGCACAGCCGGACAACCACCTGCGGCCCGGGTTCTTCTACAGTTTCAACCGCCACAACGAGGTGAACCTGAACATGGGCATGATCAAAATGGCCTACGCGAAGAACAACGTTCGCGGCAACTTCGCCCTGATGGCGGGTACCTATGCGCAATACAACATGGCCGCTGAGCCGGAACTACTGCGCAGCGTATTCGAGGCCAATGCCGGAGTGAAGCTGAGCAGCAAGAAGAACCTTTGGCTCGACGCGGGTGTCCTTCCCAGCCACATCGGCTTCGAGAGCGCCATCGGCAAGGATTGCTGGAACCTGACACGAAGCATACTGGCGGACAACACGCCCTACTACGAGGCTGGCGCACGCGTGAGCTACACGAGCGACAACGGGAAGTGGTATGCCAGCGGCCTATTGCTGAACGGCTGGCAACGCATCGCTCGTGTTGACGGCAACAATACGCCCGCCTTCGGCACACAACTCACCTACAAGCCGAACGGCAACACCACGCTCAATTGGAGCACCTTCGTGGGTAACGACAAGCCGGATACCGTGAGCCAACCCCGCATCTTCAACAACCTATACGCACAGCTGCAGATCACCGAACGCTTCGGTGTGATAGTGGGCTGCGACATCGGCATGGAGCAAGCGGTCAGTGGGGATAGCAGCAGCACGTGGATCACCCCGATCCTGATACCCCGATACAAGCTGGGCGAAAAGAGCTACCTGGCCGCCCGCGTGGAGTACTACCAGGACGAGAAAGGCGTGATCATCGCAACAGGTACGCCGAACGGATTCACCACCTTGGGTTACTCGCTCAACTTCGACCATTGGGTAAGCCCGAACGTACTTTGGCGCATCGAGGCCCGCAGCCTGAACAGCGAGGACAAGATCTTCGTGGATGCCGATGGTACCGCCACCACGAACAACACTTTCTTCACCTCCAGCATATCCTTCTCCATACCGTGATCACTTCCTTCGGCACAGACCCACTGCTTCGGCCTACCTCCAACCGGGGTAGGTTGAAAGTGTATATGGGCATGAGCGCCGGCGTGGGAAAGACCTACCGCATGCTGCAGGAGGCGCACAACATGCTGGCCGCTGGTATTAATGTGCAGATCGGTTTTGTGGAAACACACGGCCGATCAGAGACACACGCCTTGCTTGCCGGGCTGCCGGTCATACCGCTTCGGGAAACCTTCTACAAAGGGAAGCGCATGAAGGAATTCGACCTGAATGCCACCTTGTTACTTGCACCGGAATGGGTGATCGTGGATGAGCTAGCGCATACCAACATTCCCGGCAGCAAGCACTCCAAGCGCTGGCAGGATGTTATGGAGCTTATTTCCGCAGGGATAAATGTGGTCACGGCAGTCAACATCCAGCATATTGAAAGCATCACCGAAGAAGTGAAGCGGATCACTGGCGTTGATGTTTCGGAACGCGTGCCAGACACTTTTCTTCGCCACGCAGATGATGTAGTGAACATTGATCTTTCCGCAGAAGACCTGATCACCCGCCTCCGAGAAGGAAAGATCTATGATCCGGCGAAAGTGGAGACGGCGCTGAACAACTTCTTCCAGCCCGATAAGATCCTCCAACTGCGCGAACTGGCCTTGAAGGAAGTGGCCGGACAAGTGGTGCGCAAGGTGGAGAGCGAGGTGGACCCGCCCAAGCAAGTGCGCCGCGAGCGGCTGTTGGCATGCATCAGCAGCAATCACCTAACCGCCGGGCGGATCATCCGCAAGACCGCACGCCTCGCCAACTATTACAATGGGGATTGGTTCGTGCTCTACGTGCAGACGCCGGAGGAAAGCTTCGACCGTATACCGTTGGACCGGCAGCGCCACCTGTTGAACCACTTCAAGCTGGCCGTGGAATTGGGCGCTGAAGTGATCCAGGCCCAAAGCGGCGAAGCGTCCGGGATCGCGGCGCTGGCCAAGCTCCCGTTGAAGGTGCTCAACCTACAAGTGACCAGCGTTAGCGACGCGATCCTGACCACTGTGCGGGATAGGAACATAACCACGGTGTGTATCGGCAAGCCGCATTTCAATATCTTTCAGATCATTCTACGTTCGAACGTCTTCAACAAATTGCTCAATGCCTTGTCCAGCAATAATGTGGACTTGATCATCCTCTCTTGAAATGACGCTCAGTATTCGCGAACGTCTCAACTTGGCATGAAAACGAAAACCCGCCTTGTGTTGTGGCTCGGCATCATGACGATGCTGGTATTGATGATGGCAGCTGTAAGCCTCGGCACCATCTGGAATCTTAGGATGGAAGGGCGCAACGTATTGACCGCGAACTATAACAGTATTGGATATGCGCAACTCATGCTCGAGGCAATGGATGCCGAAAGCGATACTACCCGTCGTTCCAAATTGCTGTTGGAGCTACTCGCGAACCAATCAGCGAACAATACTGAACCCGGAGAGAAGGAATTGACGGAAAAGTTGCGAAGATCCACCACCGCTTACCGCTCCAGCCCCGACGATGCCCAGACAACGCGTACGTTGCGGATGGACATCAACAAAGTGATCGACATTAACCGTTCCGCCATTGTTCGCAAAGCTGCACAGGCCGAGCACAGGGCTGAATTGTCCTACATCTGGATCAGCGTCACCGGTACATTGTGCTTCCTTATCTCGTTCAGCCTTTTCATCAGCTTGCCTGAACGGATGGCCGAACCCATCCGCCTACTTACCGAAGGCATCGATCGTGTCGCTGCCGGTAGCTATCGCCAACGCGTGGAGATCGAAGGACACGGTGAATTCGGCCATATGGCTGAGCGCTTCAATGTCATGGCAGGCCAACTGGAACACTGGGAGAACAGCAATTTGGCGATGATCATGACGGAGAAGAGCCGCGTTGAAGCGATCCTCAACAGCATGGTGAACGCTGCGTTCGGTGTGGACCACGAAGGCCGTATCATTTTCGCGAACCTTAAGGCAGTGGAACTATTAGGACTGGGGGAAACAGAGTTGGTGGGGCGAAACATCGATGAACTAATTGCGCGGAATGACCTCCTGCGCTATGTACTATCCGATGGGGAAAGCCGCCCGTTCAAGGCCGTTGTCGGTGGTAAGGAGCAATTCTTCACAAGCAGTCAGGCCCCGATAAGAAGTGTGAATGGCGATCTTGGCACCGTCCATCTATTGCATAACATCACCCCCTTCCAAGAGCGCGATGAAGCACGAACGCATTTCCTTGCCACCATCAGCCATGAACTGAAAACACCGTTAGCGAGCACCGATCTAGGGCTCGGCCTCCTGGAGAACAGCCCGACTTTGGGCGACGAGCAACGCGCGATACTCGATGACCTTCGCAAAGATCATCAGCGTTTGGTGCGTATCGTAAGCGAACTGCTGGATCTTACGCAGATCGAGACCGGTCGCATCCGTGTGGCGTTGGATGATCATTCCTTGAGCGCGATCGTGCACAAGGCCGTTAGTGCACTTCACACTGCAGCTGATGCAAAGCAGGTGCGGATCGACGTCCAGTTATTACCAGACGACCTACTCGTACACGCGGATGCCGAAAAATCCTCGTGGGCGCTGATCAACCTGTTGAGCAACGCGGTGCGCCACAGTCCGCCGCAAAGCACTATCTCATTGACCTGCAAGATACAAGGTAACACCGTGCTTCTTTCGGTAAGCGACCAAGGTCCCGGCCTTACGGATGAGCAGCACGCTCACCTCTTTGAGCGCTTCAACCCACATGCGACCAGTGGGAGTGGATTGGGCTTATCCATTGCTCGGGATTTCATGCGCGCCATGAATGGTGAAATATCCCTCTCGGCCACCAGTGAAAAAGGCTCGGTGTTCACCATTCGCTTTGAATGTGCTTCCACAGGATAGGGACCACTTGGTGTTACTTCGCGGTATGACCGGACCTTTCCGCCTGCTCATAATCGATGACGAGCCACAACTACGGAATATGCTCCGGCGTGTTTTCGAAGGCGAGGGCTATGCCGTTACAACTGCTGAGACCGGTGCTATCGGCCTTTTACGGATGAAGGAAACACCCTTTCCCGTCGTGCTATGCGACGTGAAATTGCCGGATGCCAACGGCGTAGAATTGACGAGTGCACTTCGCTCGATCGCACCATCCGCAGAAGTCATCGTAATGACCGCCTTCGGCTCGATCCCCGATGCAGTTCAGGCCATGCGGAACGGCGCATTCCAATACTTGGTGAAAGGGGATGACAACGCGAAGTTGCTTCCCACGGTCAGCGCCGCGCTCCAACAAGCGAACAGCCGGGATATCGTTCCGCTTGAAGTCTCCTCGGATCCGTTCGCGGGTGTGATCGGTCGTTCGTCCGCCATACAACAGACCATCGCGCTTGCCCGGAAAGTGGCGCCAACGGAAGCCACTGTGCTATTGACCGGGACCACCGGCGTAGGGAAAGAAGTATTTGCGAATGCCATCCATGCAGCCAGCGCACGCGCGGGACACGTAATGCTAGCCGTGAACTGCAGCGCACTCAGTGGCGAGCTTTTGGAAAGTGAGCTTTTCGGCCATGTGGCAGGTGCATTCACCGGAGCGGGAAAAGACAAAAAGGGATTGATCGAAGCTGCTAAAGGAGGCACGCTTTTCCTGGATGAGATCGGGGAAATGCCTTTGGCGCTACAGGCCAAAATTCTGCGCGTACTCGAGACGGGCGATTACATCCGCGTAGGGGACACAGTTCCTCGAAAAGCCGATGTTCGCTTTTTAGCTGCTACGCACCGAGACCTCGCATTCGATAGTACCAATGGTCGCTTCCGCGAAGACCTCTATTACCGGCTGGCCGCGTTCGTCATCCGCATACCCGGCCTAGCGGAAAGACCTACGGACATCGAATTGCTTGCAAAGTTCTTTTTGCAGCGCTTCGCCACCAAGCTCCGAAAACCGATCACAGGTATCGACAGCGCTACCTTGGAATTATTGTCCGCGCATGCATGGCCGGGCCAAGTGCGCGAACTGCGGAACGTGATCGAACGTGCATGCATCCTCTGCGACGCGCCGCTCTTGGATGCGCCCTCCTTGCCGCTTGAATTACAGCGGCCCCGCAGCAACTCGTCCACCTCTCCGGTCTACGATCTTGAGCATGTGGAACGCGAACACATCCGTCGCGTGCTGCAACACACCGGTGGCAACAAAACGTTGGCTGCAGCTTTGCTGGGGATCGGTATCACCACGCTTTATGCGAAATTGAAGAAGTGGGAAGGATAACGTACAATTCAACCTAGCCAGCTCAGGCTCGTCCTTCTGGAGTTCAGGTCAATTATGATTACTGAACAACAGGATCAGTTTTTGACGAACCGCTTCAATACAGCTCCGCGTGCGGTTATCACCTTCGCTGTGTAAATGCCTTCGCCCAGATCAGAAATATCTATTTCCATTTTCTCCTGGATCAGCGACTGTTGACGAACGAGTCGACCTTCCATGGTGTAGAGTTCTACCGCGCTACTTGACACCCCTTGTTCAGTCTCGATCGTGAGCTGATCTTCCACCGGATTTGGATAAAGAACCACTGCATCGTTTTCCTCATTTTCCTCTATGCCAACGCTACAGTTATGCGTAACGGACGGAAAATTCAGATAGTCAATTATATAAAATTGTCCCTGATAATGCTCCTCAAGTAAAAGGGTTGGATAATAAGTTCCTGTAGGTGGCGTATCGGTCCATGGGGAATATAGATCTATGGTGGCATACTGCTGCCCCGGAGAAAGAACGCTGGCAAACATATAGGTAAAGATGGCCCATCCCGATATTGAACCTCCCAAATATCCGGTTGTAGAGTAAAACAACCTCATTCTCATCGAACCGCTAGTGTATTCGATGTCATTATTGTATACAGTGCCTCCAATGAGGTTCGTTTCTTGCCCATTACAATAAGCTGTAAACGACCAAGTTCCGTTCAAAATGACATCGGTTAACGTGACGTCACCTTGTGGCTCTGTACCACTTGGACCCGTAGCGTTCATCAAAACAGGATCGTGGCTGGGATCCGTTCCTCCTAACAAAGCTCCGCGATGGAACCTTGCACCTGAGTACTTCGGCCCCATGGGAACAGCGGTCTGCACGGCACCTTCCCCTCCGAGAGAAGCTTGTACACCAGCACTACTGCCGACATCATTCGAAAATTCGAAACCTTTGTCAATAACTTGACCAATGGACGAAACACTGGTGGTTATATAAAGCAATCCTGAAAGAAGTCCTGTTGATCTCATTGGAAGTTGGTTTTATCGAGGTGGATGGATTCTTATTGAAGACGCAAATCAACATCGTATATCAAAAGAATCATATACCGGTAAACCGGTATTTTTACGAGGGGGCCGTCCGTTTGTGATCCGCGTCCGTTAAGCTCCTAGTGACTCAAGTCGGTAGCTGGTAATGGGCCTTGGATGAAAGACTCCGTTAGATCACACCCGGAGTTGCGTGCGGTGTTTAGCATCGCGATCAACAGATCACTGCCGCATTATCCGCTGATACTGTGCACCAACTTCAAAACCAGCTTTACTCAGCATTGCTATCACATATTCCTGCGATTCTGCGCACCAACTTCGAACATCGCTTTAGTCAGCGGTTCATTTTGCTGCGTACAATCAACACCATGTTCCGCATTGGAATCCCCATGCAGAACAAAATGACCGCGATAAATAGCCAATTCTCCCATTCATTCCAGCGAAATCGGAAGGTCCCGTGTACGCCTGAACTATACATCAACCACATCCTACAGGCTGCAATTCCAATCACCATAAGTGTAAAGTAGATCAGATTCATCAATGGTCCTCGCATCAGTTAACACCTATTCCGCCGATACTTCGCTACGACCACCAACATCGCCTCCGTCAACTGCCCGGGCGAACAATATTTCGTCGCCTCCATCAACTGTTTCTGAACAAAGCACTTCCTTCGCTCTAAATATACTGAAGATCTAGCAGTGTGTATTGTCATTCCTAATGGATCAACCCGAATTTCAAGCTTTCACCTTCTGAACCTTTCTCGCTCTTGAAGCCCGTTTCGCAGCAACACGCTTCGGAAATTTCGGCAACTGCCCTTGGTAAAGCGTTTCAAAACGGAAACACATTTCCCAGTCATCCCAAAAGACATCTACGTTCTTGTGCAGTTTGAACTCACGGAAGCGAGTAATAACTCCCACCCTACTTACGCTCGCTCTAACCAGTACTACTTGCTCTTGAACCTTTTTAGAGCTTTATCCAATTCATCGGGTTTACTTTCATCCAAAGCTTTGCTAAACTTCTCGAATTCAGCCTGTGCAAATACTTCTGCTTCTTCATGGCTAACCTTACCACCATGCAACAAGATCTCGCGTTCATTTAAGGTTAAAAAATCATGCAACTTCTTTTTCCAATCCGCCATGTGCATGGGTTTCCGCTGTACAGCTTGTAGTTCAGCGAATTCCAAGTATTGGTTAACGATCCGATTTAAATGATCGAGTTCTTCAGACCCTAAATAATTTTTCGCAACGACCACATCTTGCTTCCGGATTTCTGTTGTGGGCCAGTTGGTCAAACCCATATTCAGCTTGGAGGCATCCGCTCTTTGCATTACCACTTCTGCAGCAGTATGCCCGTGAATGGCCCAATGAAATTTGTTCTGGACACTTGAGAAAAAATCCCGAGAGGCCTCAACCGTACCATTATAATCAATACTTGTAGCGTATATGTCGCAGACCTTTCGGTAGAATAATTTCTCGCTGGTGCGAATGTCCCGGATCCGACTCAGCAGCTCGTCGAAGTAGCCGTCACGCGCCTGCTTCAACCGGGCATCATCCAATACGAACCCCTTAATAATGTATTCTTTGAGCCGCTCGCTTGCCCATCTTCTGAAGTGTACGCCCACATGACTGTTAACGCGGTAACCAACCGATATGATCATGTCCAGGTTGTAGTGTTCTACCAACCTTTTCACATTCCGCCGGCCTTCCCGCGCAACTGTAAAGAAATCCTTTACAGTTCCCTCAGCGTCCAATTCGCCATCAGCAACTATGTTCTTTATGTGTTGCCCTACATTCTGCTTGGTGGTCTGGAACAGATCGGCTAGCTGGTTCTGGTTTAGCCATACGGTCTCTTCCTCCATACGAACGCTCACCTGCGTAAAACCATCCTTGCCCTGATAGATCAATAACTCACCTTTGCTCATGGTCATTACCCGACTAGTTTTCTGTCAACCGGGACTTGGACAAGATAGTGAAGTTGAACGCATTTTCGCTACTTGTAAGCTTTAACCCAAACCCAAATTTGTCGATCTTGGAATGCGTGGACGAAACGCTAGTAGAAGTTGGTGTGCTTCGCGTGACGGATTGCAGCGGAAAGCCCGCAAGCGAGGAGGAACGACGAGTGCTGACTTGTAGCGGAAAGCTGAAAATCACCACGGTATTCGGCTTTCTTGATGTGGATGTTTTCGGGAATGTTCATTTTACACGACGGGTAATACGCAGTGATTTGAGAGGCTTTGTGCAGCACCTTCAACAGCTTGGTGATTATTCGATGCTTTGAACGTAGCAGCTACGGGATCCATGCCGTTCGGACGGGCTTCCATGGTGCAGCTATGATCTTTGGGTCCGGTCTTGTCGGCGTTCATGTCCTGTAAGTGTACCTCCACACGCTTAATGCGGTGAGCATAGTTGCTCAAGGTCTTCTCCACAACAGCGCGTACATGTTCGGCACAAGCCTCGGTGCCTTCAATATTCTTGTCGGTATTGATCTGTATTTGCTTGTGGTCAAGGTACGGATTAAAACGTTTTCCCGACCACAATACAACTATTCAACTATGGCAATTTCGGTTCCAATTGCACGACGATCCAACCGAGTGAGATTCTGACCATTGAAAAAAAACGGATGTCACGGAAAGTCTGCTACCACACCATCAACGGATCATATCCGTGATCAAAGACATCCAAAACGTGGACCTTCACTTCTTCTTCCGTTCAGCAGTCGATCAGGAAGTTGTCAATGGAAAAAACCTTTACTTCTTCGTCTACATCGGCCTTTAGCGAATCCACAGCACGCTTGGCTTTCAACAACGCGTGTTTCGAACCGCTGCTAAGGATTTCCGAAGTGCTTGCAACCAAAAAGTGTTCTTCTTCATTGGCAACTAGTTCTGTTGGTTCATTGCGAAGCGGTAGCGTGGCCATGAATACAAAGTTGCAGGCTTTAGCGTCAGGATCTTTAATTGAGGCTGAGGCCATATGTTTTAAATTAACAAATTCCTCCGCTACAACCAAACGAAACTCAACCAAAGGATCAGTGACCTTTAAGCAACCATGCGGATCGTCTTTCGTCTACTCATTATGCGCACATTCATACTTTTCATTACGTTGGTGGTATCGTGCATACCAACACTTACGGCTCAGCCTTGGATCCGGTCATACAACACCTCTTGGAACCCACCTCGAGTGGAACAACTCGGGAATGGGGATGCCTTGTTCCATGAAGAGCGTGGAAGCGGCATTATGCGTACCACGCCCAGTGGAACTATCGTGTGGCACCGGAGTTATGGTGTGGCGATCCAAAAAGTTGCCGAACAGGCCTCCGGTGCGCTAGTGGCCCTCTGTGTGGTTCCCGATGAGGTGCTGTCCGGCGTGAGCCATCCGGCTATCTTATACCTCGATGCCCAAGGTCAACCCACGGCGCCGCTAACAGTGATCGGGGTTGATGTACAGGTCTACCATTGGTTCGATCTGGCCTTGGCCCCGAACGGCAACATCATCGTGAGCACGCACAGCAATGGTGGAAATGGATCTGTGCATGCGTTCAATGCTAGCGGGGTACACCTCTGGTCAAGGAATGGCAATGGGCGTACTCCCTCACGCATGGTGTGTAGCAGCGATGGATCGATCTACGCTGTCTATGGGCCGCTCTTGATGAAATGGAGCGCCAATGGCGACCTGATCTGGCGGAAGACCATATCCATACCCGCTGGTTCGCTCGTGTTGTGGGAGATCCTTATCACGGCAGACATTCCGGTCGTGCTTGCCCTCTATGGTGTACCCGGCCAACCCACACGCCCCGCGCTTGTCATGTTCCATAGCGATGGAGCGGTAAGCAATGCGGTCACATGGGCATTACCGCAGTTCGAACATAGCCTATCCTATACTGGCTTCGCCGCCACACAGGATGGTGGTATCGCCATTGCAGCCAGCTTCACCAGCAACACACCTGTGGTGCAACGGGGAGCCATCATCACCACATACGTTGATCCGCTGCTCGCCAACACACGTTGCGAAGAAGTGGATCTTGGCTACACTACTTTGCATGATGTAGCATTGGCCAGCAACGGTGGTTTATACGTTGTCGGATACTCGCCAAGCAACGGAACGCCAGGTGGCACCATGCTGATGCGGACCGATAACAACTGGCGGCTGGGGGACTGTGCCTCCTCCACCTCTTCGCTCAACGTTCTGCTGGCACCCACGGCCACTGCTTCCACCGGTCAACTTCCGATCGCGCTAAGCACTGTAATGACCACCCGCGCCGTAATGACCACCGTGGAAGCTCAAGCAGTATATCCCGTGTGCGGCGCAGGCGACCGAAGCGCCGTGCGCCTGCGTGTGCTGCTTGGCGGTGCGTACAACGGTACGACCGGACTGATGCGCGATGACCTGCGTACGAACGCTATGGTGCCACTTACCGAACCTTACACCGCATTGGGTTACAACCACATCGGTGTACCCGGCGGGCTTACCACGCAATCACGGTTGGACGTCATCGGATCACAAGCAGTGGTGGATTGGGTGTTCGTGGAACTGCTCGATCCCAACGGCAATGTAGCATCCACACGCACAGCTTTACTGCGACGCAATGGCACGGTGACCATGCCGCATGGCAGTGCCACCATCGTTTTCCATGTTCCCGCGGGCACCTACTACGTGCGTATTCGGCACCGCAACCATTTGAAGGTGGTAAGCGCGATACCGCTCGCGCTGGGCACCAACCCACTTCTGGACCTTACCACCGCACCCACCTTTGGCACCGATGCACAACAGGTCCTTGGCGGTGTGGCCATGCTGTGGCCGGGCGACGTTATTGCCGATGACATGGTGCGCTACACCGGCCAGAGCAACGACCGTGACCTCATCCTACAAGCGATCGGAGGAACCGTCCCCACAAATTCGGTCACCATGTATGCTGGTACAGATGTGAACTTGGATGGTTGGATCCGCTATACCGGTCAGGACAACGATCGTGACATTATCCTACAGACCATCGGAGGTGTTGTACCAACGAACACACGGCATGCACAATCTCCTTGATCTCGGATCTCATTGATTCTTCATGCGCTTTTACTTATGCCAGGATAGTGCCCATCTACATTCCGCCGATACTGCCCACCAACCTCAAACATAGCCTCAGTCAACTGCATAAGCGAACAGTACTTCGTAGCCTCTATCGATTCGTGCTTCGCTATCATTCGTTGTTCTTCTTGATGCGCAATATCAACACCACGTTTCGCAATGGAAGACCGAAGCAGAACAGAATGACCGAGATAAGCAGCCAGTTCTCCCATTCTCCCCAGCGAACTCGGAAGGTGCCATGGACGCCTGCGCAGTACATCAGCCACACCCAAAAAGTGATAAGTCCGATTACCACAAGGGTGAAGTAGATCAGGTACATCAAAGGTCCACGCATCAGTGATCACATATTCCGCCGATACTGCCCTCCAACTTCAAACATAGCTTCAGTCAATTGCCCAAGAGAACAATACTTAGTAGCCTCCATCAAAACCGCGAACATATTCTCATTCTTAACCGCAGCAGCCTGCAACGTCTTCAACCATGCGGTGCTTTGTTCAGCATGTGCTTTCTGCAAGCCTTCAACCATCGTGATCTGGTACTCCTTTTCTTCTTCGGTGGCGCGGATGACTTCCTTCGGTAATACCGTTGGTGAACCTTTGCTGCTTAGGAAGGTGTTTACGCCGATGATCGGGAATTCGCCGGTGTGTTTTAGGGTTTCGTAGTAGAGGCTTTCTTCTTGGATCTTGCTGCGCTGGTACATGGTTTCCATGGCGCCCAACACGCCGCCGCGCTCGGTGATGCGGTCGAATTCGGTGAGGACTGCTTCTTCTACCAAGTCGGTGAGTTCTTCGATGATGAAGCTGCCCTGCAGCGGGTTTTCGTTTTTTGCTAAGCCGAGCTCTTTGTTGATGATGAGCTGGATGGCCATGGCGCGACGTACGCTTTCTTCTGTAGGTGTGGTAATGGCTTCGTCGTAGGCGTTGGTGTGCAGGCTGTTGCAGTTGTCGTAGATGGCATAGAGCGCTTGTAACGTGGTGCGGATGTCGTTGAAGTCGATCTCTTGTGCGTGCAGGCTTCGGCCACTTGTTTGGATGTGGTACTTCAGCATCTGACTGCGTTCGTCGGCTCCGTATTTCTGCTTCATGGCCTTGGCCCAGAGGCGGCGCGCTACCCTACCGATCACCGCGTATTCCGGATCGATCCCATTGCTGAAGAAGAAGCTGAGGTTGGGCCCGAACTTGTTGATGTCCATGCCCCGACTGAGGTAGTACTCCACATATGTAAAGCCATTCGCCAACGTGAACGCCAACTGACTGATCGGGTTCGCGCCAGCCTCTGCAATGTGGTAACCGCTAATGCTTACTGAATAGAAATTCCGAATGTTGTTCGCGATGAAATATTCCTGCACATCGCCCATTAACCGCAACGCGAATTCGGTGCTGAAGATGCACGTATTCTGCGCTTGATCCTCCTTCAGAATATCGGCTTGAACGGTGCCACGTACTTGCGCAATGGTCTCTGTTTTGATCTTCGCATACACATCCTTCGGCAACACTTCTTCACCGGTAATGCCGAGCAACATCAATCCAAGACCATCGTTTCCTTCGGGTAACGCACCTTGGTATTTCGGACGTTCCAATTTCTTGTCGTCGTACTTCGCCTTCAGTTGTTTTTCGACGTCCTTCTCCAACTTGTGTTCGGTAATGTATTTCTCACAAGTTTGGTCTACGGCGGCATTCATGAAGAAGCCCAACAACATCGGGGCAGGACCGTTGATGGTCATGCTCACGCTGGTTAGGCTGCTCGCAAGATCGAAGCCGCTGTAAAGTTTCTTGGCATCGTCGAGGCAGCAGATGCTCACACCACTGTTGCCCACTTTGCCATAAATATCCGGACGACGGCCGGGATCGTTTCCGTAGAGCGTTACGCTATCGAAAGCCGTGCTCAGTCGTTTGGCGGGCATGCCTTTGCTCACGTAATGGAAGCGCTTGTTCGTACGCTCCGGACCACCCTCGCCAGCGAACATGCGCGCGGGATCTTCACCGGTGCGTTTGAAGGGATAGATGCCCGCCGTATACGGGAAGAAACCGGGTGTATTTTCTTGCATCGCCCAGCGCACTTTATCGCCCCAGCTCCGGAATTTCGGTAGCGCCACTTTCGGGATCTTCAAATGCGAAAGTGATTCGGTGTGGTTCGGAACTTTGATCTCCTTGCCGCGAACGGAGTACGTAAAGAACTCGCCGCTGTAACGCGCCACCTCAGCGTCCCAGCCGGTGATCATCGCCCAGATGTGGGGGTCGAGGTCTTTTTTCACTTCTTGAAATTTCCGAATAAGGGTTTCGATTTCCGTGGAGGTGGAGATGCGTGAAGTGGTGATAGGTGATGAGTGAAGGGTGATGGGAGCGCTCACGTTGCCGGTAGTTGTCCATTCACCATTCACCAAAGACCATTCACCGTTAATAAGATCTGGTCCTCCAAATGTGATGACCGCAGAATGCAAACCATACAACTGATCCGCAACATTCGCTTGCTTGTTAACATGCGCATCATAGCGCCTATTGCTTTCGCTGATCTCGCTTAGGTAACGGGTACGCGCTGGTGGGATGATCCACACCTTCTCGCTCATTTCATCGTGACCTACGAACTTGCTGTGGAAATCGATACCGGTCTTGGCCTTGATCGTCTCCATCAACCGCACGTACAAATTGTTCGTACCGGGGTCGTTGAACTGGCTGGCAATGGTTCCCACTACGGGTATCTTCTCATCGTCGATATCCCACAACTGATGGTTGCGCTTGTACTGCTTCTTCACATCGCGCACTGCATCTTGCGCACCGCGTTTGTCGAATTTGTTCACCGCAACCACGTCGGCGAAATCGAGCATGTCGATCTTTTCCAACTGAGTGGCCGCACCGAATTCGGGTGTCATGATGTACAACGAAACGTCGCTGTGGTCGAGTATCTCGGTATCACTTTGGCCAATGCCACTGGTCTCCAACACGATCAGATCGAAGCCTGCTGCTTTCAGAATATCCACCGCTTTTTGTACATGCTTGCTCAACGCCAAATTGCTCTGGCGCGTTGCCAACGAACGCATGTAGATCCGCTCGCCGCGGATGCTGTTCATGCGAATGCGATCGCCCAACAACGCGCCACCGGTCTTGCGCTTGCTCGGATCTACGCTGATCACACCGATCGTTTTGTCCGGCTGATCGATCAAGAATCGACGGATCAATTCATCGACCATGCTGCTCTTTCCCGAACCACCGGTACCGGTAATGCCCAACACAGGAGCCTTGTTCGCAGCAGCTTTCTTTTCGATCTCGTCGCTCACCTTCGCATACACTTCCGGGTGATTTTCCGCAGCGCTGATCAATCGCGCAATGGCCGGCCAATTCTGTGGACTTAGCTTTTTAGCTTCGCCATTCACCTTATCACTTAGGTCATAATCAGCCTTCTCCAGCATGTCGTTGATCATGCCTTGCAAGCCCATCGAACGGCCGTCATCCGGATGGTACAAACGCGTAATGCCGTATGCGTGCAACTCCTTTATTTCCTCCGGCAAAATGGTACCACCGCCACCGCCGAAGATCTTGATATGCCCCGCACCTTTCTCCTTCAGCAGGTCGTGCATGTACTTGAAATACTCGGTGTGCCCACCTTGGTAGCTGGTCATCGCAATGGCGTGTGCATCTTCTTGGATCGCGGTGTTCACCACATCCTCAACGCTACGGTCATGCCCCAAATGGATCACCTCGGCACCCGTGGCCTGAATGATCCTACGCATGATATTAATGGCGGCATCATGCCCATCGAAGAGCGATGCAGCGGTTACGATCCGAATTTTGTTCTTGGGGACGTATGGCGGGGCCTGGACGTAGGTGGACATGCTGCGAAGATACTTAGCCGCTCTGCGGAATGGAGAATGGAGAATGAAAAATGTAAAAGTTTGAATACCGGTGAAATATGAGCGTTCAAATTCGTTCAGATCAGGAACGGTACAATAATTAGCATACTACCAATTGAGCATATCCTCAACCACCCTACTTTCACCACCCACACATTCATGCCGCATATCCACTTCCGTTCTCTGATTACCGTCACGGCTCTGACCATCGTTGCATACGCAACAGCCCAAGACAACGCCATCACCAACCGCTTCAACGGTAACTGCGGCCTACACTTGAGTGACAGCGGGTTTGATGTTCACACTGAATTCCCAAAACCATCACTTACACCGTAAACCCGAAGAAGCAGTTTCTGCTCACACAGGGCGAGGTACTTACGATTCGGTATTGATCTAGGCTTATGTAGCACATTCTCAGTTTTCACGCTTAACAACATTTTGTGTGAAAAGGGGCGCGTTCACATTGAAAAGGCAGATATGACCACATTTACCTTCGATGTTGCCGTAAGTTCGCAACTAACGTATTTGTTTATTCCATGCGTATTACCGTTGTCATAATCAGTTTGTTGCTTTTAGGTGTAAGTGCTTTCGCGCAACCACCAAACAGTAGCTGCGCGACCGCTCAAACACTTTGTGGACAGCAACCAGTGGCAGGTAATAACACAGGACCAGCCGGCATCCCAGGCTTTTGCACGAATACAAATAATGTGATCTGGTATACGTTCACAACGAATTCAATCGGAGGTTCTGTGGATGTAGATATCACCGGTATCGATTGCCCGCAAGTTGCTAATATGGGTAATCTGTTGACCGCCCTTATTCTCAGCGGAGATGGATCTTGTGCATTATCCACATTCGTGGCAGTGCCACCTTGTGTTGCAGACTCGCAGGACTTTTCATTCATTACACCTCCGCTTAACCCATCGACCCAGTATTGGTTAATTGTTGCGGGCGAGTCCAATGGTAGTGCACTCAATGCAGCCCAATGTGATTTCACCATCGAAGTCTCCGGGGTTGGCGCAAATATTGTCGGTGTTGACTTAAGTGCCGGTCCAGATGTCTCGATCCCGCTTGGTGAAAGCATTCAACTTTCTGGTGTTGGAGCTAGCTATGATTGGTCGCCTCTGAACGGTCTCAGCGAGAATGGTATACCCAACCCTATTGCTTCGCCAATTATGACCACAACATATGTCCTCACATCCGTAAGCAGCGGATGCACGTACAGAGATTCTGTTCTGGTCGAAGTCATTCAACCAATTTCGGTTGGGGAAAGTGCCAAACCGAATTTCTTCGCACTCCACCCCAATCCTAGCACTGGTCAATTCGCATTGACATTCCCGCCCGGTGAGCATGTTATAGAAATCTTTGACCCGCTCGGCAAACGGGTATTTCTCCATAGATCAAACGGCGGACAAGCTCTCGTTAATGCATCTCACCTAGTAACTGGCATTTATATGGTGCGGATTGACAAAGGAAGTTCATCTATTCGGTGGGTGAAGGAATAGTCGAATTGCTTTGGATTTAGAAGTCAGATCTATTCACTACTTGATGTTGGTGACTGGGTCGTAACTGTCAAATAGACAGCACCAATGCGTTACTATTCAAGCATTCCCGCATTGGTCGTAACACACCTCTACGACCATCAATCCACAATGTCCCAGCTTCTTCGTTCAACCCTTGTAGCGCTCCTATTTTGTTCGGCGTCGGCTGCACACGCCTGCACCTTCTTCAAAATAACCAAGGACGGAAAGTCCATCATTGGGAACAACGAAGATGCATGGAGCATCAATGCCCGCGTGCGGTTCGTGAATGGTGGGCCGGGCCAATACGGCGCTGTGTATTTCGCGCATTACAACGGTAGCCCTATGCGACAACCGATCGATCAAGGCGGTATGAATTCCGAAGGGCTTGTGTTCGATGGCCTGAGCGTTGAGGAAACGGAGATCTCGCGAAGACCGAACACGCGCATCACCGATTTCGCTACGTTGATGCCAATGATCATGCATACCTGCGCAACGATGTTCGAAGCAGAGAAGATCATCCGCATCTATACTATACCTACGTTGGGCCATGCGATCGTTGTGCTTGTTGATCGGAATGGTGATTACTTGGTCGCGGAAGGCGATACACTTTACACCGGTAACGACGCGACCTATGCACTCGGCAATTTCCGAATGTCACGGTGCGTGGACCTCGATGCAGTTCCTATTGAACGTTATCAGAACGGTCGGGCAATGCTGTCCGACAATGCGAATATTTCTATCGCCTTTGGAACTTCGGTACTCGATAAGATGGCAGCACGGAGGGGCGCACACGATGAACGAGCGGGCCTGACCGGAACGCTATACAGCAACGTGTACGATCCGCTGAATGGCGTGGTACACCTCTATTTCTATCACGACTACAACAGCGTCCGCAGTTTCAACGTGAATGAAGAACTGGCAAAAGGCGATCATGAACTGGACATGGCATCGTTCTTCCCCCGGAATGCCGACTATGAAAAGTTGGTTGCCTATCGAACGCCGTTCCACCAACGGTGGTTGTTCTATTCGCTTGTCGCGTTCGCGGGCATGACCGGGATCATCATGCTCTATTGCGCCATCGGATTACTGTGCCGTTCAATTGCGAGGATACGAGGGGCTTCAACGACGGGGACATACGCGTTGTTGACCATGTCCCTATCAGGTGCTGTAGTGCTCATCGCCATTCCCATCCTATTACTGAACGAAGGGGTTTATTATTTCGGCTTTGGATATGCGACAGATGCGGTCTCTGCAATCCTGAAATACATACCTGCACTGAGTTGTTTGCTCATGCTCGGACTGATCTTTTTCGCGTATCGCGCATGGCAAAGTGATCAACCGTTCGCCTATCGCTGGTTCTTGATGCTGAATACATCGATCACCGTTTTAATGGTCGGATTGTTCGTTTATTGGGGAATGTTGATCCCTTAAGGAGTGCGATCGCTCCTATTTTAGACCCATGCTTCGCGTCGCTCTCCTACTTTCACTCGTGGTTCCGCTGTTCATTTCCGCGCAGATCTGGTGCCCGCCCAATGCAACGTGGAAATGGAATACTTCCAGCTTTGAACGTGAAGGAAGGACCGAACGGCACTACGTTGGAGATACGTTGATCGACGGCAGAACGGCTCAACGGATCCATGTTACAGGTTTTAGTGTGAATACGACCGGAACACCCGACACGCTTTTCATCGATCAATACCGGTTTACTTCAATAGAGAATGACGTGGTTCTGCTGTGGTCCATTTGGAACGGGCCGCCGGAATGGGACACGTTGTATTGGTTCGGAGCAATGCCCGGTGATCGTTGGTATGCACCCGGGGATGACGGCGAATGCGGCCCAACTCCAGCCGGTATGTATCAAGTGATGGATACAGCTACCGTGATCATTGATGGTGTTCCGCTGAGAGAACTTCAGCTATCCGATGTGGATGAATTCGGAACGCCATCCGGTGATCTACACACGCTTACGGAACGTATCGGACTGGCCAATGGATCGTTCAATTTATTGAGCGGATGTATCCCTCCGAACCAGACCGAAACGCTGCTCTGTTATTTGGACAATGGGATCGATCTGGTCACGGCATTCGGCGAATTCAGTTGTAGCTCGTTGGTCGGTATTGGGGACATTGCACGTGACGGATCCGCGAATGTCTTTCCGAATCCAGGGTCAGAATTCGTTACCATACAGCTGTCTTCAGGTTCATCTCAAGTGGATATCCTGGATCAGGAAGGTCGGCTCGTTAAGCAAGGGTTGGCAGTAAGTGGATCTGTTACCATCAACACGGAGCTACTCGCCCCAGGTGGCTACTTCATTCGAAAGTCCGACATGCAAGGCGTTAGATCGTATGCCTATTGGGTAAAGTACTAGATCAATAGGGGATCAATTCCCCGCTACCCGTGATATCCGTTTCTAAAAAACTGAGCGGCACATCCCGGTAATACACATCCCCAACATCGCGGAGTTGAACAGTTAATCCTTCCGTGGCCCAGCACCGGATATCACTTACACCACTGTTGTTCACATTCACGAAGCGAGCACTCATTCCGGATGCATCCATCGGCGACATGATCCCGCTATACAGGTTCGCAACTTGATCGCAACGGCCGTAAAGTTTAATGTCACCAGCACCGGTATGCAGGTCGACATCGAGCGTATTCACATCCACTGTCAAGGTCGTGGTTCCTTGAGCATTGAATTGATCTATACTGAAATGATCGCGCACCAAAGTGTCCGAATTGGTCACGTTCCCAGTACCGCGTAGTATGAGTTTAGCCACGTCAGCGATAGAAACACCAACGGTTATCCGCGGCTTGAAACTGCGCACCCAATTGCAGCGGTTGCCGTTGGTGATATAGAGCACACTATCGCGTACTTCAGTGCTAACTTGATCCAATAAATTACGACCTGCTGTTATCGAAATGGTATGCGATGAACGCTCTTCAAGTACGAGATCAATTCTGTCGTTCAGGTCTACGGTGGTGAACGATTCGAGCATACGGATCTCTTCACGCTCCTGACCCGCTCTCGTTATGCAATCATCCAATTGCTCCTGTTGGCAACCAGCTAAAAGAACCACTCCGAACAGTATGTGCCACCTGTTCACCATCTGTATCCTAGCCCGAATTCCCAGTGATCCGCCACTGCATAATGACTCTTCAATCCTACGTGTGTTACCAGATGCTTGCCTACGTTATACCTGCAACCCAACCGATGAAAGAACTTCTCAGCTTCCGGTTTTGGTGTGTACATGTAGTAGCCCATTTGCAATTGCAACTCACCTCGGCCGAACAACAAGGCATAACCGCCATGGATCCCTGCTTGCGTGTATGCCAATCGACCTTCCTCCTTCAATTCCGGATAAAGCGTACCCAACGCTCCTTTATTGAACAGGTCCACACCACCGCTCACCGCTGACTTTTTAGTGAGCCGCCATTGCACTTGCCCGATGACGGAATACACGCTGTATTGTCCGCTCTCCGGTCGGCCGGTCTCACTCATAGCAAAGGCTCCAACAACACTGTACGTTCTGCGAGGTCTTTCAAGTTGCGTGGTATCCGGCACATGCACATAAGGTTTCGGCTCGCCAAGTGAATAACCCATACCAACACTTGCAGACAGCAAATTCAATCCAAGGTTCGGTAGCGCGACGGATCCATTGCTCCAATGGTCGATCCCTAACCCGGTGTTCAACATCATTCGACCCAACTGCAGCCTGTATTGGGCCATGATCTGGATCGCCGTATTCACTGCGGATCCGATCGCGATCTGTTTGCTGTTGATCCTTCGCTCGAACGGTTTTGCCACATAACCGATCCCCCATCCTAACTGCATACCGAATGACCCACGCTCACCTTTTACCAGCGGCAAATGCAAGTAAGGCAGCAGACGAACAACAGTACCGATCCGATCGGGATCGGCCATGCCGGCGTACATGAAACCAACTCCACAGCTAGGACCGCGATAGTGATGATGCCATGCACGATCTCCCAGTAATTGACGCTCAGCATATACTTCCGTTGCTATACTATGTCCTTGCACCAGGATCCAACTGCTGGGTCGGTGTGGCCATAGAAAACCATAATGTAAACGCGCTCCGATCTGCCACGGACCATCAGCACATGAAGCATTCATTGGAATTAGAAAAAAAACGCTCGCAACAACCGAATAGTACTTATGCAGCAACGAATGGCGCATCGTTGGGTGCATAGCGTTTGTGGCCGAATTGGCGCATGTATAGATCGTAGATCATTCCATCAGCCAATCCCACTTTGGGAACGAAGACTTCTTCAATATCAGCCAACTTCATTACGCGTAAAAAGATGTCCGATGCTGGTACGATAACGTCCGCTCGATCTGGACGCAATCGCAACAACTTGATGCGATCCACCATTGAATAAGCGGCGATCCTATCCCGCTGTTTCTGAATATCCTGGATACTCAATGGTTCACCGAAACGGTTGCCATTCTCCTTGAAAATCCTGTTGATGTTTCCACCTGTCCCGATGCCGATCCCGGCGCCGTGCTGCCCTTTGGTCTCTTCCAAAAATGCCGCGATCTCATCCCACACATCATCCTTCACTTTTCCGGCCAAACTTCGCACAGTACCAATGGCGAACGACGCACTACGCAAGCGCTTTCCTCCTTCCAACCAGGTCAGCTCGGTACTTCCACCACCTACATCGATATACAAATAGGTACGATCCTTTAACAGGTCCTGTGTCCAGAACGTGTTCACGATCAGGTCCGCTTCCAGTGTTCCGGCAATGGTCTCAATATGTACTCCGCTTTCCATCTCCACGCGGTCCATTACTGCCTTGCTATTGCTTGCTTCGCGCATCGCACTGGTAGCGCAGCAACGTAAATGCGTAACGCCATAAACTTCCGTGAGCAATCGAAATGCCTTTAAGCCTTTGATCAAGTAGTCGCATTTGGCTGAACTGATCTTCCCGTCCGCGAACACATCCTCGCCCAAACGAATGGGGAGCCTTACCAAGGTCTGCTTCTTTACGATCGGATGATCATCTCGCTCGATCACCTCCGCCACCAGAAGCCTAACAGCATTGGAACCGATGTCGATCGCTGCGTATGTAAGGTCGCGTGGGATGTGGCGAAGGTAAGATCTGCCAGGATAGTAAACTTGGGTCAGGATCGCTTTATCAACTATCCGGCCAACTGCCCGATCCGTTCCTCCAAAGTCTTGATCTTCGCTTCGGCATCGGATTTCTTCTTACGCTCCATTTCCAACACAGGTGCAGGAGCGCCGGAAACGAACCGCTCGTTGCTGAGTTTCTTCTCTACACTGTTCAAGAAATTGCGCAAGTGCTTCAGTTCCTCCTCCGCCTTCTTCATCTCGGCTTCGGCGTCTATGCTACCGCCAAGATCCACTGCGTATTCCGTGGTACCTACTAAGAATGTGATCGCACCTTCGCTTGCTTTATCGACGCTTTCTATTGCACCAACGTTTGCGAGTTTTCCTACCAACTTCAACGCCGCATCGCCCACAGGACTTTTACCTTTTCGCTGAAGGTCCAATGATTCCTTTGGACTCATGCCACGTTTGTTTCGCACATTGCGTACCGCAGTGATCAGATCGAATGCGTGTTGTAATTCGGCCTCCAACTCTACTTTACCCTTACCACTGGATGGCCACTTGGCAATGATGATATCCTCCCCTTCTTTTCGACCGCGGAGTAGATGCCAAACTTCTTCGCTTAAGAATGGCATGAACGGATGCAGCAACTTCATCATGTCCTCGAAGAGCACGATCGTTGCGTCGTAGGTCTTGCGATCGATCGGCTCACCAACTCCATCCACAAAAGTTGGCTTGATGCTTTCCAGATACCAACTACACAGATCGTCCCAGATCAACTTGTAGGTCGCCATCAAGGCTTCGCTGATCCGGAACTGCGCAAACAGTTCATCGATCTCCGCAGTAGCGCGTTGCACGCGACTTTGCAACCATTCCACAGCGATCGCGCTACTTGCAGGTTGCTCGCGATCATCCACGCTCCACCCTTTCACCAAACGGAATGCATTCCAGATCTTGTTGCTGAAATTTCGGCCTTGCTCACACAACGAATCGTCATACGGCAGATCATTCCCGGCGGGTGATGTGAGCAACATGCCCACACGAACGCCATCCGCGCCGAACTTCTCGATCAGCTCCAACGGGTCCGGACTGTTGCCCAAGCTTTTGCTCATCTTACGCCCTTGCTTGTCACGCACGATACCGGTGAGGTACACATTCCTGAACGGCACTTCGTTGCGGTATTCCTTGCCCGCCATGATCATACGCGCAACCCAGAAAAACAGGATCTCCGGTGCGGTTACCAGGTCGTTCGTCGGGTAGTAGTACTTGATGTCCGCATTGTCGGGATCCTTGAATCCATCGAACACGCTGATCGGCCACAGCCAACTGCTGAACCACGTATCCATGACATCCTCGTCCTGCTTCAATCCAGCGATGGAAAGTCCTTTCGAGTTGAAGTATGCGATCGCTTCTTCTTCGGTCTTACACACAGCAACATCACCCTTCTCATTGTACCAAGCCGGTATCCGTTGGCCCCACCACAACTGACGGCTGATGCACCAGTCGCGTACGTTCTCCATCCAATGGCGGTAGGTATTGGCGAATTTCTGCGGATGCAATTTCACCGTGCCGTCCATCACCACGTCCAACGCCGGCTTGGCCAATTCGCTCATCTTCACGAACCACTGCAAGCTCAAGCGCGGCTCGATCACCGCATCCGTGCGTTCGCTATAACCCACCTTATTCTTGATGTCTTCCGTCTTCACAAGGAATCCCTTCTCCTCCAACTCCTTCAGGATCTTCTTGCGCACGATGAACCGGTCTTCGCCAATGTACAATTGCGCAGCAGCGCTCAAGGTTCCATTAGGCTCCAATATGTCGATGGTTTCCAACTTGTGCTTCTTACCGAGCTCTTGGTCGTTCACATCATGCGCTGGAGTAACTTTCAATGCACCGGTTCCGAATTCACGCTCCACATACTCATCGAATATTACCGGAATACTGCGATTGATCAACGGCACCAATACACGCTTTCCTTTCAAGTGCGCATAGCGTTCATCTTCCGGATGCACCGCAACCGCCGTATCGCCCAAGATGGTCTCAGGGCGGGTTGTAGCGATCGTAACCCATTCCTCCACGCCGGATGACGCAGAGTTTGCATCGTGGCCTTCGACCTTCTGATCGTCTGATCCACTGATCTTCTGATCGACCTTGTATCGCACGTAGTACAGCTTCGAGTTGACTTCCTTGTGGATCACCTCCTCATCACTTACCGCTGTTAATGCAACAGGATCCCAGTTCACCATGCGCAGACCACGGTACACCAACCCTTTCTTGTGTAGGTCGATGAATACGTCGATCACCGCCTCGCTCAGGTCGGGTTCCATGGTGAAGCGCGTGCGTTCCCAATCGCAACTTGCTCCCAGTTTCTTCAACTGATCCAGGATCACACCGCCATACTTTTCCTTCCAAGCGAAGGCATGTTCCAGAAATTTCTCTCTGCCGATCACACTTTTCTTAATGCCCTGCTCACCCAATAGCCGAACTACCTTGGCTTCAGTAGCGATGGATGCATGATCCGTACCCGGTACCCAACACGCATTCTTGCCTTGCATCCGCGCACGCCGGACCAACACATCCTGAATGGTGTTGTTCAACATGTGCCCCATATGCAGCACGCCTGTAACATTCGGCGGCGGAATAACTACGGTGTATGGTTCCCGATCATCAGGCACGCTGCGGAAATAACCTTTTTCCATCCAGTGGGCATACCACTTACCTTCACTCTGTGCGGACTCGAACCGCTTGGGGATATTTCCTAAGTCCATGTACTGATCACTCTTTTTTCAACGGATCGCAAAGGTAGGTTAGTGGATGTAACACCCTGGAATAAGAAGCAGAAATGAACGGCCTACTCGTGTCACTACCCGTGTTAATGTCCTGTTAAGGTCTCACCATCAGGTGACCGGACCTCTAATTTCGTCGTCCAGATCCACACGACACTAAATTGAACCCATGAAAAACTTGATCCTGTCCTCTGTTCTAGGCCTAATGTCCTTCGGCGTTTTCGCACAATCCGAAGCTAAAGTGAGTACCGAAGGTGGACCAATGATCAGCATCGATAAAGAGGTGCATGATTATGGTACCATCGTTCAAAATGCAGAACCGTTCTGCGTATTCACCGTTACCAATACCGGTGACCAGCCATTGATCATCTCCAAATGCCAAGGTAGCTGCGGATGCACGGTACCTGAATGTACCACCGAACCGATCCTGCCAGGCGCTACAAGCGCGATCCGTGTGAAGTACGATACCAACCGTATCGGCGCGTTCACCAAGCAAGTAACGATCAATAGCAACGCAACGAACAACCCTGCGCTTCAAGTAAGCATCAAAGGTGTTGTGAATGCTGCTCAAAGTACCCCTTCATTGGAGAAGGAAGCTGCTCCGATGGCTCCAACGGACGCTAAATGAACCCAGCGGTGTTAACGGCATGTTAAGGTTGAATAACCGGGATCCATTGGCACTAAATTTGAAATAATAACTCGAAACGAAAACTTTACTACCATGAAAGATCTACTTCTTACCATCAGTCTCGGAATTCTAAGCATCGGCGCTTTCGCTCAGGATGCTGCCAAAGTGGTCGGCGGTTCCGGACCAATGATCTCCATTGATAAGGAGGTACACGATTACGGCACAATCGCCCAAGGCGCTAATGGCACCTGCGAATTCGTTGTTACCAATACAGGTGATCAACCATTGATCCTCACCAACTGCAAAGGAAGTTGTGGATGCACGGTCCCAAAGTGCGAGACCGAACCGATCATGCCCGGTGCAACTACTACGATCACCGTGAAGTACGATACCAAACGTGTTGGTGCCATTAACAAGAGCGTTACTGTTTCCAGTAACGCGACCAACGAGCCTACGAAAGTGATCCGGATCAAGGGTGAAGTGGCTGCGGCCCCGGAATCACCTACGTCACCGGTGAAGGAGGCAAGCCCAATGGCACCCGTAGAGAAAGGATAGTCGTCATCAACATTTTGTCAGAATGGGGCTGTCTCGAATGAGGCGGCCCTTTTCATTGTGGTGAAAAGCCGTTGGAAGTTGATCTGTGTGATCGACAGGTAGGCAGGGCTTCACGAAGAAAAGTCGTGTTCAAGGATCTCGGACCCAGCACAAGCGATGCTTCTACCGCCATCTCTGGAAGATCTCATTCCTAATTCCCATGCCGTGCGGCTCGTTGGCCCGGTGATCGACCACATCGACATCGGTCCGCTGGCCCACACGTACAAGGGCAGCGGCACCACGAGCTACCACCCGCGTATGTTGCTCTAGGCCGCTGGGTTATGGTTCCCAACAGGATCACCAATACTCGGAAGGCGTGGGTGTGGGGGCTTTTGTAAAGTACATCCACTTCCACCGTGATCACCATAATACCATTTCGAATTACAGAATAGCCCGAAGCCTCAAATTCCATTTAAGCCTCAGATGGTATGCAAGTCCAATAATTTCGATAGGCCCTATGCCTGTGGTATGATCTGGTTCACTTGCAAACCCGCTCAGTTCTCTTCAGTAATCTGTCGGTACGAACATAGAGTGGCATAATACCATTTAGTCATACAAAGGCATCCAAAGATGCGAAGCTATTTTTGATCAAGATACTCCGAAAAAATCGTCGCATAGCCATGGCTACGGAACTATTTTTTCGGTGATGGATTGGACAAAAAGAGCGAGTAGGTCGGATGATTTTGAATGACTAAATGGTATAAGCCGCATTCGATCACTACTAAACGAAAAAGGGGCCATCCCTTTCGAGACGGCCCCTTCCGCTTTGTCGGCTAAATGCCGATCAGTTCTTGGATCACTTCTGGATCATCAAACGCTCAGTGTATACCTGCTCGCCGGCTGTCATCTTCACCATGTACATACCGGTGGAGATCTCTCCGTTCAGGTCTACCACTTGGTTCACGAAACCATCCTGTACGGCTAGCGTACGGGTGATGATGCGCTTACCGCTGAGGTCGAATACATCCATGCTCACCGTGTTCGTTCCTTCTTCAACTCCGCTCAAGTTCACATTCAACTGAGCACCGTTGTTCGGGTTAGGCCACATGAGGAAGGCTCCATCCGTATCCAATACACTGTTCTGTTGACCACCGGCCACAGGACCTACACACGACGAAGGTGTGTTGCAGATCGTAACAGTACATACTTCACCAACTGGGCAGTATTGTCCGCCTACGAAGGCTTCTACCGTTACATCATACACCTGCTCATCCCCAAGAGGAGGAGCTACTGATACATTCCAACCTAGTGTCAGATAGTACACCGTGCGCTCCAGGGTGATATCGGTCTCACCATTGAAGATGTGGAAACGATATTTGGTAGCACCAGCAACAGGGCGTGCATACAAACGGTTCGCAGTCGCCGTATTGAACGCACGGGTTACACCACAGCTATACGCGAAGTGGCCCGGTATATCGAACAACTTGGTAGGTGTGCAGTTCGCCAACGCCTCGTTACGTGTGAATCTGCAAGCAGGTCCCCACTTCTTAGGCACATTGTTCACCACAGCACGTACACGAACATTCACTTCAACAAACTCAGGAATGTGGTTCGCTGCCGCCCAGTTGTTCACTTTCATGTGGCACGTACGTGCGCTACCGATGGAAGCAAAGTTGTCTGACACATTGTGACGACGCTGGCGGATATAGCTATACCCTCCATCCGGATTGTAGAACCAGAAATCGTATCCGCTTGTGCCGGATTGCGCTGCATTAGGCTGATTAGCCAACCAAGTAGCTGCCACATCCGGATCTTCGTTCGCAACAACATACTCTCCGGTTGCCCAGAAATACTTGTCGCAACTGCTATACAACAGGTCATTCGACCCAACTGGGATCTGCAATGGACCATTGCTACCAAGCGCAGCAGGTACTCCTGCAACTTCAGCGATCGGGTTGTATCCAACGGATTGCGTGTTGTCAATGAAACGGGTGAACGGTGCTTGGCTCAAACGAACCTTGTAACCGCCGCCAGCATCCAAAGGTCCCAACATAGCGAAGTAGAAATTACCAGGAGGTAAGCATACGACCTCAGGATACACCGCGAACGGTACACCAGGGTTGAAACCACCACCACTAGCAACCACAAGGTCTGTACCTACTTGACGCATCTCCCATGCTGGGATAGCACCAGTAGCACCGAGTTGCCATTCTACAGCAACATCCTGCTCACATGTTGGAGCACCAATGCAGATGTCGAAATCAGCATCAACCTGGGATCCAATGCGGATCTTGTACACCGCACCAGGCGTTAACCCTGTTACACTGACCGGGCTGTTGAAGGTAGTGCTGCAGAAATCCTGCTGCCCACCACATGCTGCCTCATACAATGCCCAGAACGACAACGTACCGGGTACCACCTCATTCACCTGCATCGGATGCGCTGAACCAGCCGCTGTGAAGGTGTAATACACATCCTGATAGGTTTGGAATGTTGCAGCACACGTTGGATTCGCACCTCCTGAAGATTCTGCACACGCCGTAGTACCAGCTACCGGATTGCAGAAGCCAACAGGACTTGGTGTGATCGATTGTGCACTCGTACATGCGCTATTCGCAGGTGGAGCACAATAAGGACCACATGTAACCACCATGTTAATGCTTCCGGAAGAAGTTCCATAACCCTCTACCACAATGTAGTAGGTAGTTCCCAGTGCGGCACCGAAGGTTACCTCGCTCTGTAGACCACAGTCGTCATCATTACCGCCAACACCAACTGGAGATCCACATGATCCAGACCACACGTGAATACGTGTATCGAAGCTAGAGGCGCAGAGTGAAAGTGTAACCGTTTGGTCATCCCCTACATACTTCCACCATACTCCGTTCGTAATGGTGGGATTGAAAGTTGTACCCGCCAAGCTAGGAAGACCATCATCCGTTGCGTTAACGTTGGTACCCGTATAGGTGTTACCACATGTGACCGGGATCGCGTTTGTACAAAGGTCATTCGCAGGTGGAAGTCCAAGCGTGGTAAACGTAAACCCGCCGACATTCGCAGTGTATATGCCCGATCCACAATCACGACGCACGAAGTAACGATAGCCGGTCGTCACAGCAAGACCAGGGATCTGCTGGAGATTTCCAGTGAATGCGATCACCGTTCCGTTCGTTCCAGCTGTTCCATCAACACCAGGAACCGTGAAGTTGGACTGAAGACCATACTCAAGTACATAGTTCGCAGTTGGCGATCCAGGTACGTTCACGTCAGCGCTCGAAGCGGTAACGTTCGATGTTGTGATACCGGATGGTGGTAAACAATCTGATAACCGCACCAAACACACGCTGAACGTTGGGTCCGTTGCAGCCGTACTATACCAGTGGTATGTACGCGCATAATAGGTCGCTCCAATGTCCAGACCGATCAACTGCTTGGTCTCCACTCCACCACCAAAGGTGCCATCGGTACAGCCCATGCTTACCAAACTCGCGCATGATCCTGTTGAACTGAACACCTCCAGAACACCATCATAGTCCCCGTTACCATCAACGCTCAATGAATAGTTCGCACCAAGGGCTACGAACTTGTACCATACGTCATCGTCCGCCGTACCACCGCATGTGGCAGGCTGCGATTGCGTCGCTCCAAGAGCCGTACCTGAAATATTCACACAGGTAAAGTTGTTATTGGCCAAGGAGATCGCTTGCGCACAGTTATCATTCACAGTAGGCAACGAAAGTGTGGTAAAGGTGACCGCATTGCTGTTCGCGCTGAATCCATCACCCGTTCCCTCACAATTCTGACGGACGAAATAGCGATACTGCGTATTATCACTCAATGCACCAAGTGACTGAGGTGATGTCGCTCCAAGGATCACTGTACCATTGGCCCCATTTGTAAGGCCGGTTCCTGGCGTGGTAAAGTTTGAAGCTAATCCATACTCCACAATGAAGTTGGTACCTGAGCCACCCGGATTCGGTGTCCAAGTAGCATTCGCTGTTCCAGTTGTAATACCGGTTGCAGCAGTTGCTGTTGGAGGTGTACAAAGAGGTAATCTTGTAACGCAGATGTTGAAGCTCGGTGCAGTGCTATAGGAAATACCTGTTCCAGAGTCATACACACGCACAAAGTACCTGTTACCAATGCTCAGACCGACAGCGGTAAAGGTCTCAAGATTCGCAGCACCGGTTGCATTCTGACACGTAATGCCAGGACCTGCTACAGGACAAACACCAGGATCCGAACCTCCATCGAACAACTCGAATACAGGATCGAACGTACCGTAACCATTCACACGAATAACATGTGAGGTCTCCGTTGCCAAGAACGAGTACCATACATCATCATTGGCCGTGCCAGAGCAACCAGCAAAAGATTGCGTAGCACTCGCGGTATTTCCATCCGTAGGGGTACATGTCAGGGACGTTGCATCCAAGGGAATAGCTGCTGCGCAATCATCATTCGCAGGTGCTGGTGGGATCAGCTGCAAGCTGAATGTTCCTGGGCAAGGGCTTTCATTCGGAGAAGGCCAGTTATCGAACCAGACATAGTATGTCGTGCCAAAGTTCAAGGCTACGACCAGACTCACCGCAGTGGCAGATGATCCCGCAGAACCAACACATGTACCCAAATTCGTTGGGCAGGCATCAGCGTATACGAAGATCGAACTCCATGATAATCCGGTGTATGAGATCGCATAATTACCCGATACTGATGGCGTAAAGGTGTATAATGCTTCATTTGCGCCTTTGTAGGAATTACTAGCACTACCGCAAGCAACAGGGACGTTGGTCGCATTCAGAATACCAGGGCTTGGTACTGAACTGCACACCAAACTTTGGTTGGTTACAGGAGCACTTGGAATGTTGATCGCTCCGTCGCACTCATATCCTGCAGGTTCTGCTTCAACACAAACCGTAAATGCACTCTGGTTCCCTTCTAGGGTATAGAAACGCATGTAATACTGGTCCGGTGGAACGTTGAAGGTGAAGGGCTGCGTCAAGATGGTTAGATCATTGTTGCAAATTCCTGCTACTCCTCCACACGCTGTGTACAACTCCAGACCTATTGGCCCAGTAGCACCGGTAACCGACATGGAAGGTTGTGCAAATCCGTTCGTATCCATGAAGTACCATACATCTGAAACAGTTCCGGTTGCACATGAAGGCTGAGCGCCTGTCATGGATGCACCGAACGTATCCCCTCCAATTCCACTTGCAGGGCATGAACCCGGTGCTCCAACAGTAATGGTGATCGCATTCGCACAATCATCATTTGGTGGTGGGCATGCACTTAACGGAATGGTCAAATCAGACCCAATAGGGTTGTTACACACTGTTTCACCATTGCCATGGAGCAAGGTCACATCAATTTCAACGCCCAACGGCCATGAACCGAGTGAGGTCAGCAAACCGGATTCATCCGAGGTCTGCGTAAGAACGATCGGTAACTGTGCAACACCGCCAGCAGTCCATGAAATTGTGGTTGTAGCAGGTGGAGATCCAGCATTCGGTCCTGTACCATTAATACCAAATGATTCAACATACACACTCGCTTCAAACGTTCCAGCACTGCAATCAACCGCCTCTCCGTTATCGGGTGGCAACAACACCAGTCCCACAGGCTCTGTACACCCGCTGCAACGTACCGTGAAATTCCAAGCTGTTCCGTCCAATCCATCTTCACATGAACCTGAACCATTCGTGGTGATGGAAACACCAAGGTATTGATTGGTCTGTCCAGTGAACGTGAGGTTGCTCATATCACCACTGTAAGAACCGATCTGTACGGATGCTCCAGGAACACCGTTCCAGAAGATCACGTTATCGCCAGCTCCAAGTTCGGATCCGGGCAAGAACTTCAGATCGATGGCACCACCAACCTCTGGTGTATGGAAGTACCATGTACGCGTGTCACCATTCGAATAGCAATGTTGGAATGGCAATGGTGAAGTTGCAGCACAATCAAGCTCAACGGCGCAAGCACTTTGCACATTACCGATCTCATTCGTGCAACCATCGTCCGTAACCAACGTGATGAATGCCGCTTGAGCAACATCAATACCCGCTATGGTCGTGGAAGGAGGAGTGAAATCAACATCATCTTGGGCCACACCATTCAATGAATACTGGATGGTTCCGTTACCGGTTACATCGATATCCGTTAGTGTGATATCATACGTTCCAGCTAAACAATCATCCACAAACGATGGAGTAACGCTACAGGTTGGAGGCGTACAATTGCTTGTAGTGGTGAATTTCACACCCGTCGTTCCTGCACTGTTCGCACTGGTCCAATTGGCACCTGGACAATTCGTGTATGGTCCCGTACCACGATGGTCATACAATAGAACACCGAACGGATTGTAGAACTGGAGTGCTTTCTCATCCGGGTAATTACCTAAGTTGGTCCATTCCAAGGTAACAGTAGCTCCTTCGCAGATCGTTACTGGAATATCCATATAGTCGTTTACACCATCACCACACCCAAGAAGTTGTGGGCCAATTGTTGCCACAACAACGCCGTTCTGCTTCACTTGCCATTCCGAATTATCCCAACCATCTCCGTATAGGTCAGCGAAACGAACCATATAGTCGCACGTGGTTCCGCCACATAGTGTGGCAAAATTCGCTACGGATGAGTTTGCACTGAATTCACCAGGGCCACAACGCTCGCGCACCACAACTGAATATGCTGTTAGGCCAGAAAGACCCGTAAGCGTTACAGAACTTCCTGAAACCACAGTACCGGTCCAAACAGTACCACCAGCCCCTGCTGCGATACCTGTACCCGGAGTAAATCCTGGCGCACCGTACTCAACAACGAAGTCATCAGCTACCGAGCAGGTAACGCATGTCCATGAAACATCCGCTCCATCCGTGGTAGGGTTGATCGCAGTAACTCCGGTTGGGGCTTGGCAGGTTGGTGGAGCCACAACATTCAAGGTGTAATCCTCAGTCTCGCAATTTGTACTCGTTGTTCCGCAAGGAGGTGGTATACCCGCAAGCCAATCAGTCTTTACACGCATGCGGTACGATCCGATCGGTGTACCCAGTGGTACCGTGAATGAATTGCTGAAAGGAGTATCCATGTATGTCGTGGATAGGTACATCGTTTCACCTGGATCCGAGAAATCCAGGTCATTGTTAAGATCCACCCAGACGCCTATTCCATACGTATCTGGATCCGTGCTACAGGATATGGTGAAATTCACAAGTCCTGTTTCAAACTGACTAACAGATTGCGCCGTAAAATCTCCATAACCACTAGGCGAAATACCTCCAGAAGGATTCGAGATGTTCGTTACTCCACCCGTCGTAACAAAATTGGTAATGTGACGGATAGTCGTAACTCCAGATCTAGTGGATGGGCAATAGCCCGTAAAGAAGTTGACCGGCCCTGCATATGAGCTGGTCTCACTTCCGCAGTTGGATTGTACCCATATATCATAACTTGTGTTCGCGGTCAAAGAGCCTGCTGTGGCCGTAAAACCTGCAGTAGAACCTGAAGCCACCGCAGCTCCAGCACTACCCGCACCTGCAAGAACAACCTTCCAATTGTAAACGACCGGTGGAGTGCCTGTACTAGGAGCGCCCCAACCGAATGAAGCACTCGTGGATGCAACGGTCGTGGTAGCCAATGCGGTCGGGCCAAAACAAGTAGGTATAGCCCCTGGCGTCCATTTGAAGGACGTACCGGATACCGGAACAGTGACCGCCGGGCTGGTGCCGAAATAACATACATCACCGACAACGCTACTTGCTGTGGTCGCATTCCAATTTGTTGTAGTTGTGCGACTGTTGAAATCTGCAACCGTTGTTCCTCCCAATCCAATAGTGCACGTGTTCGAAGTTGCGCTCCAGGTCATGGAGCCGAATACGACCTCCACTGTATTATCCACTTCATTCAATCGGGCCTGGAAGTTGAAGCTCTCACCCGCAGCGCCGTATCTGCGCATCCCTAACCATTGCACAACACAAACCTGATTGGGCGTGGTGCCGATGGTTTGGATCCTCATTTCCGATCCGGCTTGACCCTGTAGGTCACGCGCCATGGCCGCAATGCGGCTACGTAGGTGCGTTGGAGTGGTTGCGGACGTCGAGGCCAACGGGGTATAAGAGCTTGTAGAAGCATTGTTCACCGATGGTGTCAGCGCAGAGTTGCCGAAACTGAGCCACCCGTTCGTATTGACCGCAACACGGTTATACACTTGCCCGTTAAAGAAGAGATCGAACCCGATCGGGAATCCGATACCGGTGGTGGTAGTACCACCTAAAGGCGTTACCGGTGTTACAAAACGTTGATCATCCGATGTAGTGCTACCCAATACCGTTCCACCGGTAATAGGAGTGAACGTGCCAACGGGTTGAGAGAATGTGTAGGTATTCACTTGGGCGGAAATGTTCGTACCAAGCGCGAGTAGCGCGCCGAGCATCAACCCATTACGCCACTTCGACGTTCGTCGCCAAGGCGCTGACTTCGAGTTATCAAACTTCATCTTGTTTGGTTTTGGTTAAAGTTAAAAGGACTAAAGGACTAAGGATAGCAGCCAATGCGGGCCACCAACGCTAAAAGAGTAAGGTACCATACTAGTGATGGTGCCTGTTCGCATTCTATAGGACAATTAACCATTGTGGAACATTGACCAATGCATTCGAGGCATTTGAGTTGATCTGGTTTTTGGACGACCACACTTTCCGTGTGATCTTGGCTGTCGCTTGATTAGGGTTTGAACTAAAATGGACCACTGCTTGGGATCGCAAAGTATATGATCCATATGAAGGAACCAACTAATAAAATTTTATCAACAGGAGGCAACCATTTAAATAACGCTCGTCCGCGTGCGGCCTTGACCAGTTCCAAAGTGCGGCGGCATGGTTGATTTATCAACAGCCTATTGGGATTCCATCAAGAACAGTTCCCAGCCGATAAGTACACTTAAATTGCCGATAAACCGACATTCAACTGATCGTATCCAACCACTGCACCGGCAAATTACCGATAGATCCCAGGATCACTTCCGGACCATAACGATGATAATAGCCGTTGCACCAATGGAACGAGGAACACGATCGAAGATCTCTTGCAAAAGGCATACCACGCGTGGATCCATTTCATGGATTGCCCAAGATCCCGCATTTCACCAATAGGAATTGAATGCAACGGAAGTATTTCCATAACGTCACCTATACGATGTAGGATCCTGCATGGATCAAGGAACTCGGATCCGGCTCTATGCAGTGCCTTGCAATTCCATCGGATGACCTCCCTCATTAAAAGTAAAGGATGTTGATGAATGCAAATGGAACTCGGGAACGTGGGTCACTCCATATTCCCCAAGGAATTCAGCTCAGCGCACAGCGAAATTCCATTCAACCCATGGACGGGATGGGATAAGCCCCTGTTCTGCTATTCATCCGACTGCCAAATTCACCACTATATCGGAAACCAACCGCTATCCATGGATGGTCTGAACAAGGTGGTCGTTTCGTATGTTATGTAGAGGCAACCCTGTACCCACAACTTCGTCTACTTGATAACATTAGGATAATCAAACAATTGCAAGTAAAAACACTTTGGATCCTATGCTTGGTCATGTGCACTTTGCCGATGTTGATCATCAGTCATTCTATCCGTAACTTTATGCCCTAACTTTTGGTCTGCTATGGACATGCATCATGTAAACATGCGATATTGCGCACCGAACATTGAGTTAACACGTAGTATGGACACAGGAAAGAATGCCACCGTGATCCGTGATAGATCGTATTTTTCGAGTAATGCGCATTCAATGAATAGATGCTATCACTTTTCTGTAAAACCCAGCGCATAGCGATGAGAACAACTTTACTCCGTTTATTTTTCTTCGCTTTTGTGGTTGCATGTACAATGCCGAATGTCTTGGGTCAGGCACAACTCCCAGATTGTAACGCGTGTACTTGTGCTCCGAGTGGGCCAATTAACATAATTGCTCCTATGGCAGCGCCAGCAGCCCCACCCGGTACATTCGTGCAATCAGCTCAAACTGCAGGAAGAACCTATCAACGATTTAATGTTATCGCCGGCAACCGGTACCGCGTTGACCTTTGCAACACCCTTCTTCCTGCAAATACACTGCTATTTATTCATTCCAACACCAGTCCCTTTACGCAAGTAACCGGGGTGTGTGATGATGATGGTTGCGGTACAATAGGTGGTCATGCTTCTGTATTGTTCAACCCTACAGTTTCGGGCACGTATCGCGCTTATTTTTACTTGAATACGTGTGGTACTCCAATTACGGCTACTGTTCAACTTCGCGTTACCTATTTGGGGCCGAATACACCTCCCCCGAATGATGAACCCTGCGGTGCTACGTTGATACCTAGCCCATTGCCTAATAACTGTTCTAGTATTACAGCAGGAACAACGGTAGGTGCAACACAGACCTTGACACCCGGTTCTCCAACAACCTTATGCACCGCACCATCAACGCAATTCAATGGTGGTGATGTGTGGTTCCAAGTAGCGGTACCTCCATCCGGGCTTATAGCTATTGAGACCACGGATGGTGGGGTCTGTGCTGGTGCTTTCGGGTTGTACAGGAGTTCTACAGCCTTATGTACAGGAACGTTGAGCATGTTACCGGGAAGCGGTGCGAATATTGGGTTGTGCTCCATTGAGGGGTTCAATGCACCCTCTGGGGGAGATGCCGGCGTAAGTATTGACGCATTCGCCTTAGGTCTGGCTGCTAATGAGATCATTTACATCCGGTATTGGGAGCGTAATGCCAATGAGAACGGTGCTTTCTCCATATGTGCATACGAGCCGTTACCACCTGTGAACGATAATCCGTGTACTCCGTTCCTCTTACCAACACCAGGCACGTGCGTAACGCCTGTTGAGTACAACACGACGAATGCACAACCACTAAGTTCGTCCATGACGCTTTCACCGCCGCTTACTTGCGTTGGTGCGCCAGATGGAGGTGATGTATGGTTCCAGTTCACCGTGCCGCCTTCCGGTGCGTTGACCATTGAAGCTTCTGCTGGAACATTGGATGAGATGGCCATGTCCTGGTATCGCCTGACCGCGGGTACGCCTTGTGCCGGAACGTTGACGCAAATTGCGTGTGATAATAATGCTGGACCCGGGAACATGCCGCGGATCAATAGCCAACTTGCTGGAATTGCTCCTCCACTGGTAGCTGGTCAAACAATTTATGTGCGCCTATTCAATGACCTTAACGCTCTCCAAGGAACGTTCAATCTGTGCGTTACGGAGAACATTCCACCAACGAATGATAACCCATGTGGTGCGATCAGTTTGGATGTAACCCCAACTTGTTCACCTGTTAGTGGAACAACCGAAAATGCATCCCAGACAGCAAATGCTTTTCCTGGTGGCACTATTGGCGTTCCGTACCCTGTTTGTGCGGGTCTGATCCCTACTGATGTGTGGTACACGGTTACCGTTCCTAGCGACCTTCCCGCACCGTATGGAATTGCGTTCCAAACCACTGCTGGCACGTTGTTGAATGGAGCCTTTCAAGTTTACGCCGCTACAGGTTCTTGCGCTACGAATAATCTTGCGCTAACCCCACTGGGTGGATGCCAGAACGGAGGTGCAGGTATGCCCAATTTAACCTTGAATGTCCCTACCATTTCTCCGGGTCAGCAACTGTACGTGCGCGTTTGGCGTGAAGCTGGAGCGGATGGCACTTTCAATATTTGCGCCCAACGAACGGACCCCACGTTGTGCATTGGCAACGTTACTGACCCCGGTGGTCCGCTCGCGGATTACGGCAATAGTCTGACAACGACAGATCAATATTGTTCCACCAAAGCCGGAGATGCCGTTACCTTAACGTTTTCGCAATTCGATCTGGAACAGGGTTGGGACTTCTTATCCATATATGACGGTACTTCAGCTGGGGCGCCGCTGATCGGCACGTATACGGGTACGAACAGCCCAGGCGTGGTTACAGCGAGTATATCCGCATTGAATCCAACGGGTTGTTTGACCTTGGTCTTCACCAGTGACTTCATCATTGTTAGACCTGGCTATTTGGCCAAGATCACTTGTGCTCCCGGGGTGGCACAGGTACCACCTGTTGGTGATTGTGGATCATTCGTATATGACCCCGGTGGTGTCGGAGCCGGTTATCCCATCAACATAGGCAATCCGCCTAACCCAACTTGGACGGCTTTCTATTGTCCCAATAATCCTGGTGATGTTGTTACCTTGGATTGGTCCACGTTCCAGGTTGAAAACAACTGGGATCATTTATATATCTATTACGGCACTTCTGCTATCCCAGCCAATTTAATAAGTAGTGGCAACCCTGCGGGATTTGCACCGAACAATGGTCCAGGAGCATGGTGGGGTGCAGGTATTCCGGATATTAGTGGTAACCCAGCGATTGGTGGAGGTTGCCTATTTCTGGAATTTTATTCAGACGCTTCAGTAACCGGTAATTGGGCGGCACAGGTGATCTGTGGCCCACCACCTCCTCCACCGCCGCCTCCTGGCCTTAGCTGTGGAAACACATTCCTTGATCCTGGTGGCGCTGGGAATTATGCGAATAATGTGGATGTGACGTACACAATTTGTGCACCGGCCGGTCAGGTCGTGAATGTTACATTCAACCAGTTCAGTCTGGAAGCCAATTGGGATAAGTTATATGTGTATGACGGGCCCAACACGGCTTCACCGCAGATCGCTAGTACCAATGGCACAGGTAACGGGCCTACCGCGGGTCCTGGATCCTTCTGGGGTACGGCTATTCCTGGTCCGTTCATCTCTTCCGGCCAGTGTCTTACGTTCCGCTTCATTACGGATTTTTCAATTATATCTTCCGGTTGGTCAGCGTCTATTACATGTGCTCCTAGGGCACCCAATGATAACCCCTGTGCACCGTTCCCTGCAACTGTGCTTCCCGTTACTCCTTCATGTTCCTATACTACATCCAATAACACGAATGCTGGCAGTACACCGGGTATATCCAACGCAGGTTGTGGAAATTACCAAGGCGGGGACGTTTGGTTCAAATTCACCACTCCGTTGGATGGGGAGGTATTGATCACTACGGAAGCAGGAACGCTCACAGATGGTGGTATGGCCGTCTATTCCGCGGCCAGTTGTGCAGGACCCTTTGTTATGGTGGAATGCGATGATGATGATGGACCGGGCAATATGCCGGAGATCGATCGGCGCTGTAATCCACTCGCCCCAAGCACCGTGTATTATGTGCGCGTATGGGGGTATAGTGGAGCACGTGGAAGTTTCGGGATCTGTGTTACGGAAGGTTACACAGCCACACCACAAGGGGATTGCTTAGGTGCATTCACCCTATGTACCGGTGATCCGGTTTCCGCAGGATTCGCTAATCCAGGTTGCACGAACGACCTCTCCAACATCAATTGGGGTTGCTTAGCTGGTGGTGAACGCATCGGCTCTTGGTATGCATTTGCTGCCAACACGAGCGGTACGTTGGGGATGACGATCACACCGAGCGGTAATGAGGACTACGATTGGGCCATTTGGGGTCCATTCCCTGCAGGAAATACCATGAGCACGTTGTGTCCGTTGCCGACTGGTGCACCGAAGCGTTGCAGCTATACATCATCAAATGTTACGAACACAGTTACAGGTGACTATGCAACTGGAATGGGTATTAATAATGTTGCTTGGGCCAATCCACAATTTGGAGCACCTGCCACACCTTACACGGATGTTATTGACGGCTGGACACCTGGCTTCTCCAGCGTTAACGTGGGTGAGATCTTCATCATGTTCGTGAATGACTACCACCACACCGGTTCCGGTTACAGTGTGACCTGGCAGATGGGCTCACCGAACATGTTGGATTGTATGATCCTTCCGGTGGAATTGCTGGAATTGGAAGCGCATCCGCGCACCAGCACAGTGGACCTTACATGGAGCACCGCAAGCGAGAACAACAGTTCCCACTTCGTAGTACAGCGTAGTGGCGATGGCGAACGTTTCGAGCAGATCGGCACCGTTACCGCAGCAGGTACTACGCAGCAATTAACGCGCTATGCCTTCACGGATCAGTTCCCATTGATGGGCGTTAACTACTACCGCCTTACCCAAGTGGACTTCGACGGAGCTTCAGCACTTTCCAACATGGTAAGCGCAGAGTTCAAACAACGCACGGAAGTGATCGTTGTACCGAACCCAGCGCACGATAATGCGGAACTCGTATTCTCCGAAACACAGGAACAATTGCTGATCATCCGCATTACGGATAGCGGCGGCCGTGCAGTGGGAGAAATGCGCTCCATGGAAGGGGTGCAACGTGTTACACTACCGATCGAGAAACTCGAGCGTGGAACGTACTTCGTGCGCATAACCACTGCGGAGGGTGCACCACATGGTGTGGTACCGTTCGTGAAACAATAGTCTCTACCAAAACCTATGGGAAAGGGCTGCTTCGGTGGCCCTTTTTCATTTTTGGGTGGGGCGAAAGAGGAACCGTGCCTGCGGCAGGCAGGACGCAGATGACGCTGATGGTTAGGATAAGTATGATAGATCTACTCTGGATGGCGTGGTAAGGGGACCGCAGATGACGCAGATTACGCAGATGGATCTGTTTGGATGGAGTGAGGAAGGGGACCGCAGATGACGCAGATTACGCAGATGGATCTGTTTGGATGGAGTGAGGAAGGGGACCGCAGATGACGCAGATTACGCAGAAGGATCTGTTTGGATGGAGTGAGGAAGCGGACCGCAGATGACGCAGATGGCGCAGATAGTCCTGATCCATGATAGATCTGTTTGGATGACGTGAGGAAGGGGACCGCTCTCCGGGTCGTAGCTCGGATCAAAGCATAGTGTAAAGCCCTGAAAGGGCGTAATAGCATAGCGATGGGTCTTGACCCATCGACTATGCGTTGCGTATTGTTTTAAGTCCGCCGAATCGCGGGACGAGATAGCGCCCTGATGAATTCTTCGATCAAACGTATGGACACGCACTATTTCACCTGCCGTATGGCAATTCCAGCATGGAGAGAGTTCAAGGCCCAATTGCCGTGAATTGAAATAGACAACACTACCGTTCCGCCGTACCTTCGCATAGATGTTCCGATCGTTTATGCGCTTCATGCTGGCTAGCGTGCTGGTGGTCTGCTCCCTTCGTTCAGGGGCAGGCGGACCTCCCCCACCGCTGGCGACGTATACGTTCGGGCTCGGATTGAATACCGGGCTGAACAATGAACTTTTCACGCTTTTCCTCGTCAAGGAATTCCAAGGAAAGATCATCGAGACCTCGCCGCTAACACGTGCACTTTTCGTTCAACAGGCACAAGGCGCGGTACCGAGCAAAGCGAACCTTGAACAGGTGAACCTCTTCCGCAAATACCAAGTGGAATTCTGCTTTGTACCGGAGGATACCACCGTTACACTGCTGGATTGCCCTGCGTTCGATGAACTCTGGAAGATCCGCTTCTGGGAATATCCT